>CAZXMK010000272.1:0-4092 GCA_964641935.1 uncultured Syntrophaceae bacterium | reverse complement strand
TCACGCCCACGAGCAGCGCGCAGCCGCCGTGGTCCATCCTCGCACAATGGGTCTTTACCCAGCGGACGCCTTCCTCCATAACTCCTCCCTCTCCTTGATTGCGGAACCGGCGGCAGAATGAGGACCGCCATTTGGGGAACCATACAACAGGGAAAGGAATCGGCACAACGAATACTTACCCGCCGGATCGGGAGACCGTGAATGGAAGGAGCCGGGAAAGTCACTGCAACTTGAGCGGTGTTCCGGCGATGCCAAAGGTCGGAACGACATTTCATGCGGCCTCCCGGCAGATAGAGAAAAATGCTCGCTCCTCTCCCTTCAGGTCATCCAACAAGGGAAAGTACCCACCCGAAACAGTTTCCTTCAAGGCCGGACGGCATCCCTTTCCTGGAAGCCCGCATGGACACCCGCTGAAGGCTTTCGAGCGGCATGACAGAACGTTCATGAAGTTCCGCTTGAAACAGCCGGGCCTATCCGCTAACATGCGCAGCAAAATTCTATCTTTCTTGCAGGAAAACCCGAAAATCCAACCCGGGACATGATCGATTCAACCATGTGGAAGACACTTCAGCGGGGAACATCCCCGGAAATGCCCTATCAGGTGACCTGGTCCTCTGCCGGCTACGACGGAGAAGGCACGGCAGCGTTGGCTGACGGAAGCACCTACACCGGCGGGTTCCGAAACGGCCGTTTCGATGGAGCGGGCAGTTATACCTGGCCGGATGGCAGTCGGTACGAGGGCTCCTGGGCGGACGGCCTGCCGGAAGGTCCGGGCCGACTGATCCGGGTGGACGGATCGGTCCTGGAAGGAACCTGGTCGGCGGGCGTCCGGGTTGTGGAAGAACCGCCCGCCGCTCCGGAGGCTGTCAAGGAACCCGAAGCGGAGCCCATTGCCCCGGAAAAGGAGATGGAAGCCTTTCGAGAGGAAACACCGGCTCCGGTGCAACCTCCGGAGGAACCGGTGAGCCCCTCCGAGCCGGAGACCGCTCCGGAACCTGCAGGAGAGGCACCTGTCGAAGCGCCGGGTGAACCGGAGCCGCCCGTATCCGCCAAAATAGAGGCTGCCCCAAAAGAAGTGGAAGTGGGAGAAGGGCCTGCCGCCGAAGAGCCCCCTCCACCGCCGGAAGAAGCGCCGGTCAACGAATTCGCGGAAGTTGCCGTCCCACAGCCTCCGGAAGAGACGGAAATGCCGCCGGAAGAGGAACCCCTTCCGAAGAAACCGCCGAGGAAGGCGAAACGCGCCACCGAAGTACCGCCCGCCGAAGCGGAGACAATGGATACGGCCCGGGAGAAACCTGCAACACCCGCCGTGGATGAGGAATCCGGTAGGGAAGCCCCTGCTGCTGCGCCACCGCTTCCCGAGGAACCGGATATTTCCTCCGTACCCGAGGCCGTTCTTGAACTGGCGGAGGCCGTTGAAAACGGAAAGCCGGAAGAACCGATACCGCTCGAACCCACTGCGGTCGATGCCGTTTCGGAAGTCATGGAAATCGAAACAGCCGCTCCCGCCGGAGAGGGGGAACCGCCCGCCGTCGAGATAGCCGCGGCCGCCCCTGAGGCCATCACTGCCGAGCCCGCCGTCTCGCCGGAGCCTCTGGAAGAACTGGAAAAGCCTGCGGGAGAGCCTCCAGCCGCAGAATCCGCTGAGGAATCTGCTCCTCCGGAAGAGCCGGCTCCGCGGGTTGAAGAAACGGCTGTTCAGGAGAAAGCACCGGAGAAGGAAGTACGGACCGTCGAGGAATATCCCGCCCTTCAGGAGGCAATCGAAGCGGAGGCGGCGGTGCCCCCGGAAGAGCCACCCACGGCCATCGAGGAGGAGAGACCCGCCGAATCCAAGGCCATAATCAAGGCTTTGCAGCCGGAAGCCGAAGCGGAAACAATGCCGGAGCCGTTGGAGTTCGAGGCGGCCGAGCCCCCCGGGGAAGAAACACCGGAAGAAGCGGAGCAAGCTATGGCAGCACCCGTGAAGAAGACAGGGAGGGCAGCGAAGGAAGCTGCGAAAGCCGGAGCGGAAGAGGAAGAAAGGCCGAAGGCCACAACTCCTCGTGTCGAAAAGCGGGAAGAAGAACCCCCTTCGGAACCGGAGGAGGAACCTGTTCGACCCCGAGCGGCGAAAGGTCGCCGGAAGGCAAGACCCACCGTCGAAATGGAGGAAGCGCCCGCGCTACCCCCTGTCGAGGCACCCAGCGACCTGTTCGGGGACCTGGGCGAGGCGGCCCTGGCACCACCGCAGGCTCCGGGGACTCAGGCGCTGGAACTCCCCGATGGAAGCCTGTACACGGGAGACCTGGAAGCGGACCGTCCCCATGGACGGGGAATTGCAAACCACCCGGATGGGCAAAGCTACATGGGGGAATGGCGTGTCGGCTTCAGGGATGGCGTCGGGCTTCTCCGCTACGCCGACGGAGCCGTTTACATGGGCGGATGGCGCAACGACCGGAAAGAAGGACTGGGGATGATGACGTATCCCGCCGGGCGCACCTACATGGGAGAATGGCGCGACGACCGCTGCCACGGCCAGGGGACGGACATCTTTCCGGACGGAATGCGTTATGAAGGTCAGTTTGAAAAGGGAAAATTCAACGGCCCGGGAACCCTGATCCTGCCGGACGGCCGGAAGTACGTCGGCCGCTTCGCCGACGGCCTCTTCAACGGGAAGGGGATCCTGACGTTTCCCAATGGAGACCGCTACGAGGGCGAGTTCAAGGAAAACAAGTATCACGGGCTTGGCGTCATGACGATGGTGGACGGCAGAAAGTACGTGGGACAGCTTGCAAATGGGCGCCCCCACGGCGAGGGGACCATGACCATGGCGGACGGGCGCCGGTTGCAGGGCGAGTTCAAGGACGGGAAATTCATCAGCAGGAAATGATCCTCCACGCGGCGGGATCCCTTCGAAACGGCATAAACGGCAAGGCTCATGAACCAGTATCTGAAGAAGATCGAGGATGGAGAAGGCGTTTCGCTCGCCTGGGAGGAATCCCCCCAGGAGGGTGAGGGAACAATTGCGTTCCCCGACGGTGGACGCTACACGGGCTCGTTCCGTTCCAGCCGCTTTTCAAGCTCCGGGAAGTATACCTGGCCCGACGAGGCCGTTTACAACGGCCAGTGGGAGGACGGACTGCCCGGCGGGACCGGCTGGATGATTCTCCCGGATGGCAGGATTTATGACGGGGAGTGGCTGGAAGGCATGCCCCACGGGACTGGAACGGAGACCCTCCCCGATGGTGGACGTTATGAAGGCCGTTGGGAAAGAGGGAAGCGCCACGGCGAGGGGCTGGAAACCCTGGCGGACGGCGGGCGTTACGACGGCCAGTGGCTGGCGGGGCAGAAATCGGGCGAGGGCAGGATGATCTTCGCCGACGGGAAAAAATACGACGGCGAATGGGACCATGACGTCTGCCACGGGCAGGGAACCCTGCACTTCGCCGATGGATCGAGGTATACCGGTATCTGGAAGGACGGGGACTTCTTCGGGAAGGGAACCCTGACCCTGGCCAGCGGCTCCTCCTTCGAGGGGGAATGGCAGGGCGAGGAATTCATCATGCGCTGACGGCTTTCTGATGCCCGCCACTGATTCTTCCCTCCCGGCCGGCACCTGGAATCGGCCGTCCGCGGTCTTTCATACCGCTTCAGGGAGACAGGCAACTCTCTTTCGCCGGATCTCCCGCCCGGCATTCTCCTTCAGGCATCCACCGTGCACACCACGATCATGGTGTCGCCCACATCGACGGAGTCACCCGGCTCCACAAGCACGTCCGACACCCGGCCGTCCAGTTCGGCAATGACGTGGGTGTGCATCTTCATTGCCTCCAGATCGATCAGGATGTCGCCCACGCAGACCTCGTCCCCGACGTCCACGAGGACGCGGTTCACCTTCCCCTTGATGGACGACTTGATGATCCCTTCCCGCTTGAGCTCCTCGATTTCCTGTGTCGTCAGGATCCGCTTTTCCAGCAGGCGGCGCGTCCGCTCCTTCCGCTCCCGGTCATCCATGATCACAGCCTGGCCGTGCTCGTCGACGGGGACAATCGTCTTGTAGACCGCCTCTTCCAGGATGTAGTGGTCATGGTCGGGATAGCGGAAAATGGA
>CAZXMK010000271.1:0-4097 GCA_964641935.1 uncultured Syntrophaceae bacterium | reverse complement strand
GCCACCTCGACGCCGATGTTCGGGACGAAGCGCAGGGTCTCCGTCCGCGCCTCCATCAGGAGGTTTAGCGATCCGAAGAACAGGGCCAGGTCCCGGGCCGTGGTCTCTCCCACATCGGGAATCCCCAGGGCATAGATGAAGCGGGCAAGGGTCGTCCGGCGGCTCCGGGTGACGGCCTGGACCAGGTTCTCCGAGGAGAGGTCCGCCAGCCGGTCCAGGAGGACCAGGTCCTCCCGCCGGAGCCGGAAGAGATCGGCGGGTGTCTTTACCAGGTCCCGGTCCACGAGCTGGTCCACGAGCTTCTCCCCGAGTCCCTCGATGTCCAGGGCCCGGCGGCTCCCGAAGTGAAGCAGGGCGCGTTTACGCTGGGCCGGGCAGAAGAGACCGCCGGTGCAGCGGGTGGCCGCCTCCCCGGCGGCGCGGGCGGTGACGGAGCCGCAGACGGGGCAATGGCCGGGCATCCGGAATTCAACCGTTCCCGACGGGCGCCTCTCCAGGAGGACCGACACGACCTCGGGAATGACCTCGCCGGCCCGGCGGACGACCACCGTGTCGCCGACGCGGACGTCCTTCCGGCGGATCTCGTCCTCGTTGTGGAGCGTGGCGTTCGTCACGGTGGCCCCGCCGACGAAGACGGGCTTCAGCCTCGCCACCGGCGTGAGGACCCCCGTCCGGCCGACGGAGGTGTCGATGCCGACGATCTCCGTCAGGGCCTCCTGGGCGGGGAACTTGTGGGCCAGTGCCCAGCGCGGCGCCCGGGCCACGGACCCCACGGCCTCCTGGGCCGTCCGGTCGTTCAATTTATAGACCACGCCGTCGATGTCGTAGGGGAGCGACTCCCGCCGGGCCATGATCTCCCGGTAGAAGGCCAGGAGGCCCGGGGTCCCGGACACGACCCGGCGCTCCGGGCAGACGGAAAAGCCCAGGCGGGCCAGGAGGTCCATCGCCTCCACCTGCGTGGCGGGCAGGTCGAGGCCATCCGCCCAGTCCAGGGAATAGGCGAAGAAGGACAGGGGGCGGGAGGCGGTGACCCGCGAATCGAGCTGACGGAGAGAGCCCGCGGCGGCGTTCCGGGGATTGGCGAACTCCTTCTCCCCGCGCTCCCGCTGGGTCCGGTTCAGTTTTGCGAAGTCCTCCCGGAGAAGAATCACCTCCCCCCGGACCTCGATGCCTCTCGGGACGATGTCCCCTTGAAGACGCAGAGGAATGGTGCGGACGGTGCGGACGTTGGCGGTCACCTCCTCTCCGGTGAAGCCGTCCCCCCGGGTGGACCCGTGCACCAGGACGCCGTCCTCGTACACGAGGCTCACGGCAAGCCCGTCGAACTTCGGCTCCGCCGTGTAGCCGACCATCTCGACGCCCAGGCGCTCCCGGATCCGCCGGTCGAAGGCCTCCACCTCCGCATCGTCGAAGGCGTTCGACAGGCTCAGCATGGGGGTGCGGTGGGTGTAGGCGGGGAATTTGTCGAGCGGCGGGGCGCCCACCCGCCGGGTCGGCGAGTCAGGCGACGCCAGGTCGGGAAAGCGCTCCTCGATGTCCGTCAGCTCCCGGAGGAGCGCGTCGTACTCGGAATCGGGGATCTCCGGCGCGTCGAGCTGGTAGTAGAGCCGGTTGTGGCGGTCGATGACCCGGCGCAGCTCCGCGGCCCGCTTGTCCGCCGTTTCCCGGTTCATTTCACCCGTCTCAGGAGGGGGCCGGCCTTGGGGGGCTTCGGCGTCGCGGGTTTCTCGTCCTTCCGTTTCATGATCTGGTCGTTGAAAATCTGATTCTTGGCCCGGACGGCGTTGATGATGAAGAAGACGACAACGGCCCGTTCCCACTCGCGGCTGGGCTCGAAATGCTCCATCCGGGTCTTGTATTTCTCCCAGAGGGAGGCGAGGGACGCCTCGTCCAGGGAGAGGATTGTATCGGCGATCTTATCGAGGGATTTCTCCAGCATGGCCCTGCCTTTTCGGATATTCTGCGGATGATCGGGCATTCTATCGGGGGTGCAGGGGATTGTCAAAAACAAAAGCGGCGGTCTGTAAAATGGAGCAGTTGACACGTGGAGACGATTTCCGGTGCCGTCCGCATGGTGGGGGGGCCGTCTCCATGTCCGGCGAAAGGTCTTTACTCGGGAGGATGGCTGTGGTTTAATCGCCGCCCGAAAGGAGATCCCATGGTCAGGCTTTCCGACGGGAGTGAGTTCTGCCGCGTGTGCAACCAAAAACCTTCCGTGGTCCTGTGCGACGGCTGCGAGAAGGCTCTTTGCGCGGACTGCCGGAAGTTCGACCTCTGGGGCTACGGATGCGGCCACGTGGACACGAAGGTGTTCTGCGAGGCCTGCGCCCGGGATCCCCGCATCAATCCCTACGGCGGCTGCATTGACTGAGGGCGTGCGGGCGCCCGTGTCCGAAGAGGGACCCGTCAACGGCTCGCACCGGTCCCGGTCCGTCCTGCACCAGATCCAGCTGAAGCTTGCCAGTGCCTGGGACATTCTCGTAGACACGGTAATCAACTACCAGAACAACGGGGATGTGAACCAGGCGGCGGCCATCGCCTTTTACGCCATCCTCTCCTTCCTGCCCCTGTTCATCCTCACGTTCCTGACGGCGGGGTATTTCTTCAGCTCCTATCCCGAGGTGCAGCGGCAGTTCATCGAGGGGATCCAGCGCTTCCATCCCTACTTCACGGGGGACATCCTGATCCAGCTCGGACAGTTGGATGAAAAAAGCCAGCTTCTGGGCTGGGTGGGCTTCATCACCCTGATCTGGTTTTCCTCCATGATCTTCGGGGCCGCGGAGACGGCCTTCAACCTGATCTACCGGGCCAAGACGATCCGGAACTACGTGGTCTCGAAGCTGCTGTCCTTCGCCATGATTCCGGCGGCCTGGGCCGTCGGCATCCTGAGCGTGGGGATCACGACCATCGCCACCATCGTGGCCAGCCAGCCGGTCCTGGCGGACAGCCTCTTCACCCACGTTCCCATCCTGAAGGGCGTCCTGTTCCGCTATGTCCTGCCGTACATCGTCACGGTGATCTTCTTCACCCTGGTCTACAAGGTCATCCCGGTAAACAGGATCTCCCTGGGGCTGGCCTTTACGGGAAGCGTCGTCTTTTCGGCCCTGATGGAGGTGGCGAAGCACTTCTTTGCCTGGTACATCGCGAACTACACCCGATACGACATCATCTTCGGCTCCCTGCAGACGGTGGTCGTCCTGATCATCTGGGTGTTCTACGTGGCCCTGATCTTCCTGTTCTGCGCCGAGCTGATGGCCTCCTACCGGCGCCGGGACCTGATCCTCATCGAGAGAGCCCTCCTGAAGCCCGGGAGGCCCGGGATGAAGGTCTGGGAGCGGCTCTTCCGCCGCTTCGGCCGCATCTACCCTTCGGGTGGAACGGTCTTCCAGGAAGGCGACGAGGGACGGGACATGTACTTCATCCTGGCCGGACGCATCCGGCTTGAGAAAAAGGCCAGCCGGGTCCGGAAGGTACTGGCGGAACTGGGACCCGGCGAGTACTTCGGCGAGATGGCGGCCCTCCTGGAGGCTCCCCGGACCGCCACGGCAAACGCCGCCGAAGAGAGCGACGTGGCGGTCATCGACGGCGGGACGCTTCGACGCCTCCTCCGGGAGAACGACGAGATGTCCATGTTCATGATGAAGGAGTTCGCCCAGCGGATCCGCCGAACCGACGCGCTCGTGGACGAGCTTTCCCAGTGGTGGCTTCGCCTGGTGGCGATTCTCTACCTGACCCGCTCCTGGCCCCTTTCTCCGGGTGTGGATCCGGTGGCGGAGATCGCCGCCTCCTCCGGCAGGGACCCCGAGGAGATACGGGACGTCCTGACGGATCTTGCCCAGGAAGGGGTGGTCGAGATCCGGGAGGGATGCGTAACGGGATTCAGCCGCGAACGGGCATGGGAGGTCAGCAGTACGCACATATACTGACGGGTCGCTGAGAAGCGACGGCGCAGGACGGAGGAACGGCCATGGAGATGCCGGCGGAACGGTGGCTTGACGTCAATGGACTTTCGTTTCGTTATCTCGACTGGGGGGAAGAGGGGCTGCCCTTCCTGGTTCTGCTTCATGGAATCGGCGTCAGTGCCCATGTCTGGGTCC
>CAZXMK010000270.1:0-4126 GCA_964641935.1 uncultured Syntrophaceae bacterium | reverse complement strand
AGCCAGCCCATTTTCGTGCCGGTCAGTACTTCGTTGCGTCCGTCACCGTCCAGATCGGCCACCTCCAGGGCAGTCATGAAGGAGCCGCCCGCCCTGTCCGGTCCGAAGGCGCGCACCCAGCGGGCCGCGCCGCTCCCCTCGTAGACCCGCAACTCATTCCAGTGGCCGCTCAGGGTATACGCCACCTCATCGCTCCCGTCACCGTCAAGATCGGCAACCTCCAGGGCGGACACGCCACGCTGCAGCCACGCGTGCATCTGGGTGAAACCGGGCGGCATCCCGTCATACAGCGAATCGGACACGTTCTGATACCCCGTGCCGACAGCGCTCAGCTGGGGATTGCCGGTATAGGCCTTGGCGGCCAGCAGGAGCGTTATCTTCCCCTGCTTCCCCGCCTTCTTCAGCAGGGCCAGGGCGGTAGTGTCTCCCCAGCGGGTCGGCGTGCGGCCCGCAAGCCTCCCGTCCAGCGTCCGGAACTCGACCGTGCAGGGGCGTCCCGCTGCAATCTCCTCTTTCCCCGTCCCCCACAGGTCGCCGACCAGGATCGAGTAGACACCCGTCTTGTTATAGGGCGGCCGTGGGTCGGTGAACCAGGGCGCTTCGTAGCGATCTCCGATGATGAATGAAGGATGCAGGGATACGCGCACGCTCCACAGTTCCTGCCCGCTGTCGGACAAGGCGCGCAGGGTGTCGTCCCGGAACCCCGCCAGCACGCCGAACGACCGTGACTGGCCGGCGCTTCCCGCCGCCCTCAGGGACAGAATCTCCCCCGGTTGCCGAAGGCGCGAGAGGACCGTTCCGTTCCCGGAAATACGGACCAGGGTAGCGGCCTGCTTCTCCTGGCTGACGACCCATACTCCGTTCCCTCGGGAACCGTATGCCTCTTCAATGGCCGTTATCTTTTCCCCCAGATCGACCTCCCAGCTCCGCTGCCACCCGGCCGGCGGCCGCGGGCCGACTCCCGCCGGCGGCGAGGGCTCCGCCAGCTCCCTTTCCAGTGCGGCAAGAACCGCAACCAGTGACCGCTTCAGACCGGCGGAAGGAAGTACCCGCTCAACCGCCTGTTCACCCTTCGTCACGGTCAGGACCCGTCCCCCCAGAGTGATGACACCGGGGCCGGACGCATTTACCAGCAGTGAGCCGTCATCCAGGTCCCACATCAGGGCCACCGGCCGTTCTGACCGGAACACCGGAACACCCTGCGCCGTCACCTCCGTTGCCCCGTCCAGCAGTATCCGTTTTCCATCCAGCAGGCAGAATCCGGCGGCAATGGACAGGGAAGGGTCCGCGCGGTGTCCTGCTCCCACAAACGCCGCGTGCGCGCCGTTCACCAGGTAGCCGCCGGTGCGCAGGCGCGAGATGGTCAGGGGATTGCGCTCCCGAAAGAATACGGTAGCCAGCGACAGGGGGTGCGAGGCGTCCAGCTCGCGGCTGAGTTGCGCCCGGGCAGTGGTATCGTTTTCCCGGGAATAGGCGATGTCCGCCGAGCAGAAGCCGGCTCCGTTGGCGGACAGCACGCGCCGTGACGGCGCACCCGGATTTTTCATCCTGCCGCCCATCTGCCAGGAGGAGACGACATCGAATCTCCCGGTTTCCAGGGGAATCAGCCGATCCACCACGATTGCCCCCTCCCCTTTCAACGCCAGGATGTGACGCTTCCAGATGGACCCGGGCATGTCGGGAACTTCCGTATGGAGGTAGGCAAAGTCGTCGCCGGCCAGCTTTCCCGTGAGGGCTGCGGCGCGGGCGACATGGGCGCCGGTCATCCCGTTGAACCACACGGTGAGGCCGTTGTCATAGCCGGAAAGGATATCCTTGCCTCCGAACATCCGGAGGCGGAGCAGGGTGTTCACCTGGTAGGGATGACGGCCGAGCCCCTCGAACCCGTCCAGGAGCAGGTAATCATCTGTCTTTTCCAGGCCGGCGCGCCAGGACAGGATCTGGAAACCCGCGCCGGCGGGCACCGTGGAACCGGAAGAGACACGGTCCTTCTCGGCCAGGGGAGCAACGGCAAGCCGCCCCGCGAGGTCCTCGGGCGGAATGGGCTTTAGTGCCTGGGGAGGCCAGTACGACTGACCTATCCTGAATACGTCAAGGTTGTACCCGGCCTGCCGCAGCATCCAGTAATAGCGGCTGTCGCCGGTCATGTGTGCGGCACGGAGCAGCAGCCCCATGGAGAGAAACCTGTTGCAGTCATCGACCTCGTCGCCGGACATGAGCACTTCGAGGGCGTCCATCATGGTTTTGGCGGTTCCGCTTTTCACGAAGTCCTCATGACCGTCCATGAGGAAGAACTCGAACACCGGCTCCAGGGAGGTGGAGACCCAGTAGAGGGTGTCCCGATCCGCCCAGGTCGGGTTGCCGAGAAGGGATCGGAACGAGGTCCGAACGTTTTTGATGCGCTGTTCCCAAATGGGGGCCGGGTAGTAGATGGCGAAGTAGCGGCTCCCGGTGTAGATGTTCATCAGGTGCCACAGGGCGTGCCGGCTGCCGTTGGGAGCGGTGTAGGTATTCTTGGGGTCGTACTCCACCTGGTGCGCCAGGAGCTTGTTGGTTATGAAGAGTCGTTCCTGGTCGGTAAAGAGCGGGCTTTCCTCGATGAGGTCGAAGACCCGGTCCACCAGGTGGGAGCGGTAGTGGTCGTTTTTCACCAGGGGGTCGGCAGGGTCCAGGAAGGAGGTATCGGTCCGGTTCTGCAGCGGCGGATTGCGCACTTCGGGCATGGCCAGTGCCTTGAAGCAGTCCAGGTATTCTTTTTTTCCGGTCATGTAGTAGAGGACACCAGCGACGCTGATGGGGTTCCAGCCGAAGGTGGAAGCGGGCGGATAGCCGATCTCCCTTCCCGATGCCGTCGTGCGCCGGCTGTCGTTCCAGCTGAACACCTGCCATTTGTCCATGAATGCGCCGATAGCCGGAGGATTCATGCCCTCCCCCAGGCGAATCTCCATCAACCTCCCCACGGCAAGCGTTTTGCCGGTGGACCTCCCAATCTTCTGAAGAAAGACGTCAACGGCTTGGACAATACCTTCGTGGTCGGACGCTCCGATGAAGATGACGTTGCGACCGGTGCCGTACGGATTGTGGAGGCTCCTGACGACATAGCCGCCCGTGCCCGGGTATTTCAGATCGAGGATTACCTGCCACTGCCGGTACAAGTGTAGGATGAAACGGTTGTCGGCCATGGTGCCGAGGGCTATGACGTTTCTGGTTTTCAGGAGTTCTTCGGGAGCTGTGGCATCGGAGACAATCGCTATCGCGCAACCGGTGCGCTCCTTGATGGCCGCGGCGACCTTCTCCGCCTTCCGGGCAAGGATACCGTCCGGAGGGACCGCGATCACGGCTGCGGAGATTCCCTTTTCTACCAGCACCGTTTCCAGGCATAACTTTTTGAGCTGTTTGATTTCCGGAAAGGCGGCATGGGTACAGGATGGCCAGACAACGACGATGTGGACGAGAATCGTTATCAGTATCGGCACAATACGCATCACGGAACATTCCTGTACGATAGCAGGCAAGGCAGGGAACTTGAGCGCAGATGATTATTCTTCCGGTCCATCGGCTACCGGAATGCCGGCGGCAACCAGGTAAGGCACGAGGGATCGTAGCGAAACGGCGCATACCCTTTCGGATTATCAGGCGGCAAATATGGCTTGTATTTGCCGGGGGCCTGATTCCACGGAGGGTACTCACCAAACTGTTCCCGATAATTGCACAGATAAACGAGTTCCCGATACACGGTATCCTCGCCAGGCGCCAGTTCCTCGAAGGTATAGCGAATGGATTCAAGGGGATGTTCCACCTTGTTTTGTGATGAAACATGCCATTCATATGACGCCGGATGACCTTCCTTGGCAACCACACTGATTTCGGATGTCTGCCTGCTGAATTGCTTGAGCATCTCCTTGAATCGCGCCCGCAGATTCGTACTCTGGCCGATGTAGAAAATTCCATGATGGTCCGTGCCTGCAACCCGTCCGACAGATTTGGGAGAACAGTCGTCCGTCACCGCTAACAGCCAATAGCAGCCGGGGCCTTCCGGCACCAGGCCCAGGGAGTGTGAGTCAATCTTCAACATCATTTCGCAGCCCCTTTCTTGGAACAATTGATATGACGGCATCCTCAACCG
>CAZXMK010000269.1:0-4127 GCA_964641935.1 uncultured Syntrophaceae bacterium | reverse complement strand
CGGGTCCGCTGCCGCTGAGGCCCGTCACGGCGTCCATCTGGCTCTCCGGAACGATGACGGTCTTTCCCACGGCATCGAAGATCCGGCGGGCCGTTTCCAGGTCCCGTTCCGTGGCATGGCTCCCCCGGGCCAGGGCCGTTGCGCCCTCGCCGATGAGGGCCGGCGTGTTGGGCATGGTGCGGATGACCCGTACTCCCTTGCCGAGGTTCCCCTCGAGAAAGGACAGGGGAATCCCCGCCGCGATGGAGATGACCAGCTTGGTCCGGCCGATGGCCCTGGAAAGCTCCTTGAGGACCGGCCCCATGACCTGGGGCTTGACGGCGAGGATCACGATGTCGGCGTTCTTCGCGATCGCCCGGTTGTCCGTCGAAGTGTGAACCCGATAGAGGTCCTTCAGCTCCTTAAGCCTGTCCGTCTCCATGTCGGAGACCCAGATCCGGCCGGCGTCCGCAACGCCCCGGGCGAGAAGCCCCCCGACGATGGCGCCGCCCATTTTCCCGCCGCCGATGAAACCGATCCTCGTCTTTTGGTCCATCGCACCGTGCCCTCCTTTTCGGGTGTGCTGAAATGTCGGGAATCATAGGGGATCCTTTCGGCCGACGTCAAGCTTTCATTTGCGCTGCCCTCGCCGGTTGTGCTAAATGATGCGCCACTACGAAGCAGGAGGTGAAGGCTCATGATGCGAGTCGTGGAAGTGGAAGGCCGGAAACTGTCCGCCTGGGTGAGCGGGGAATCCTTCGATCCGGAGAAGCACACGCTCGTGTTCATCCACGGGTCGGCGGGGGACCACACGAACTGGATCTGCCAGTATTCGGCCCTGAAGGAGCGTTTCCAGACGGCCGCCCTCGAACTGCCCGGGCACGGCAGTTCCGAGGGGCCCGGCGAGCAGTCCGTAGATGCCAACGTGGAGTGGGTCCGGAAGCAGATGGCGGCCCTGGGCATCACCCGGCCCGTTCTGATCGGTCACTCCCTGGGGGCCGCCACGAGCCTGACGTTTGCCGTCAAACACGGGTCGCTCCTCGCGGGAATCGTTCCCGTCGGCGGCGGCGCCCGCATGCCGGTGAATCCTGCCATCCTGGAGGGGCTGAAAACGAACCCCGAGCCGATATACGGAATGGTCGTCAATTTTTCCTTCGCCAAGGCCAACCGGGACCGCTTCTCCAAGGTCATGGTGGAGAACCTGTCGCGGGTGGACCCGATGATCTTCCACGGCGACCTGACGGCGTGCGACCGCCTGGACCTGACGGAGACAGCCGGTTCCATACGAGTCCCCACCCTGGTCGTCTGCGGAGAGGACGACAAGATGACGCCCCCGGCCCTTTCGGAGTTCCTCCGGGACGCCATTCCGGGGGCGAAGATGGCCCGGATTCCCGGGGCGGGCCATTTCGTCATGATGGAGAATCCGGAGGCCTTCAACCAGGCCGTTTCGGATTTCGTGGAATCCCTGTAGGGGCAACCCCGTCTTTCTTCCCGGCGGACCGATTTCCGCCGTCACTCCCGGCCGGCGGGACGGGAGTGACGGCCCCGGCGGCGGGGACGATCCCAGGAGGCATCATGTTTGTCGCAGAAAACCTGATCGTGGCCGTTGCCAAGGTCATCAACCTGATCCTGACCCTCTACATGTGGATCATCATCGCCCGGGCCCTGGTCTCCTGGGTGAACCCGGATCCCTACAACCCGATCGTCCGCTTTCTCTACCGGGCCACCGAGCCGGTCCTGGCCCCGCTCCGGAGGCTGATTCCGTTCCGCACCGGCGGCATCGATCTCTCGCCCATCCTGGTCCTCCTGATCATTTTCTTCCTCCAGGAGTTTCTGGTCCGGACCCTGATCCAGGCGGCCGTGCGCTTCTGATCCCGGCCGCTCCGCGCCGGATGACGTCATGACGATACCCCTCACCGAAACGAAAACCGGCCTGGCGCTCAAAGTCCGGGTGCTTCCGCGGTCCTCCCGTACGGAGGTCTCGGGCGTTCAGGACGGGGCACTGAGGCTCAAGATCATGGCCCCCCCGGTGGAGGGGCAGGCCAACGAGGCCTGTCTGCGCTTTCTCGCGGATGCACTGGGAATTCGAAAGTCCCAGGTCACCCTCGTGGGGGGACCGACGTCGAAAACGAAGACGTTCGCCATTTCCGGCCTGGACCGGCGGGACCTGGAAAGCCGGCTGGCGGACCTCATTGGAGAAAGGGAACCGTGAGCGCCGCTCAGCCGGTCCGGTCGGAGAACGCCCGGGTGGCCCGGGCGGCGGGCGTGGTCGGGCTGGCGACGATGCTGTCCCGGGTATTTGGCTTTGTCCGGGACGTGGTCATCGCCGCCTTTTTCGGCGCGGGAATCGCCACGGACGCCTTCTTCGTGGCCTTCCGGATCCCCAACATGCTCCGGCGCCTTCTGGCGGAGGGGTCCCTGACGGTCTCCTTCGTTCCCGTCTTCACGGAGTACCTCAAGAAGAAGTCCCGGGAGGAGGCCTTCGAACTGGCCGACGTGGCCTTCACGGCCCTGTCCATCATCCTGGTCATCGTCTCGCTCCTGGGCGTTCTGTTCGCTCCCCTGATCGTCGCCGTCATGGCGCCCGGATTCTCGCGGGTCCCCGAGCAGTACGACCTGGCGGTCTTCCTGACCCGCCTGATGTTTCCCTACATCTTCTTCATCTCCCTGGTGGCCCTGTGCATGGGGATCCTCAACTCCCTCCGGCACTTCGCCGCCCCAGCCCTCTCGCCGGTGATGCTCAACATCACCATGATCCTGGGAGCGCTTCTCCTGAGAGACTGCTTCTCCGAGCCGATCACAGGTCTGGCCGTGGGCGTCATGGCCGGCGGCGTCCTCCAGCTGGTCATGCAGTGGCCGTTCCTGGTGAAAATGGGGGTGCGGCTCAAGCTGAATTTTGCGTTCCGCCACCCCGGCGTCCGGCGAATCGGGGCCCTGATGATGCCGGCGATCTTCGGCGCAGCCATCTACCAGATCAACGTCTTCATCGGGACGGTTCTGGCGTCGCTCCTGCCCAAAGGCAGCGTGTCGTACCTTTACTACGCCGACCGGATGGTGGAACTCCCCCTTGGGGTCTTCGCCATTGCCATCGGAACAGCGACCCTCCCCAGTTTCTCCGAACAGGTGGCCCAGGGCCGCTTCGACGAGCTGAAAAAAACGATTTCCTTTTCGCTCCGGCTGATGCTCTTCATCACGATTCCCTCCATGGTGGCCCTGATCGCGCTGAGGGTCCCCATCATCTCGGTTCTCTTCGAGCGGGGGGCCTTCACCACGGAGTCCACGATGCAGACGGCCTGGGCTCTCCTGTGGTATTCCACCGGCCTGTGGGCGTTTTCAGTCATCCGGGTCATCGTCTCGGCCTTCTACTCCCTCCAGGACACGAAATCCCCCATGAAGGCGGCCATCGTCGCCCTGGTGGTGAACGTCGCCTTCAGCGTGGCGCTGATGTTTCCCATGAAGCACGGAGGCATCGCTCTGGCGACGGCCATCGCCTCTGCGGTGAACGTGGGGATGCTGTCGGTCATCCTCTGGCGCCGGATCGGTCCCTTCCTGATGAGGGACTTCTATCCCTCCCTGGGCAAGGTTCTCTTCTCCTCCGCCGTGATGTGGGGCGTCATCCTCGCGATTGATCTGGTGTATCCGTGGCAGGCCTCGGGTCCCTTCTTCGAGAGGGCCGTTTTCCTCGCCCTGACGGTTACGCTCGGGGGCGGGGCATTCCTCCTCTGCTCATGGATCGTCCGGAGTCCCGAGATGACCGCCCTGGCGAATTCGCTGCGGCGGAGGATCGGACGTCCCAAGGCCGGGAAAACCCCCTGAACCCGGGGCAGAACGGGACAAACAAGTTGACTTGACCCGGGCCGGGTGGTAGGAAAATTGTCCCTTTAGGCCATTATGACCGGGATGGGAGTGCCATGCTGGACATCAAATATCTGAGGCAGAACCTGGAGCACGTCCGGATCAAGATGCTGGAGCGGGGCCAGGAAATCGACATGGGCCGCTTCACGGCGCTGGACACGCAGCGAAGGGACATCCTCCAGGAAGTGGAAGTCCTCCGGAGCGAACGGAACGCCGTTTCCAAGGAAATCGGGGAGAAGAAGAAAAAAAAGGAAGACGCCACGGAGATCATCGCCCGGATGGGCGAGGTATCC
>CAZXMK010000268.1:0-4157 GCA_964641935.1 uncultured Syntrophaceae bacterium | reverse complement strand
CCTCCTCCAGGGAATAGCCCGTCATCTTTTCGCCGACCGGGTTCAGGTAGATGAATCCGTCAATATCGTAAGCGCACACAATAATTTGAAGATCTTCCACCATCTGCCGGAAGTCGATGCGCCCGAGCCAGTCCTGCTTCGCCCGTTCTGCCGGGTGATCTTCCTTGACGCTTCCGTTCTGCATGTCATGCACCCCGTGATGTTTAAAACTTGAGTCTGCTTTTTTCCGATGTCGCTAACGATTCGGATCGACACGGTTGTCGGACGGTCTGTCTGCAATATTCATTGCCGGTTTCCCTCCGGTTTCCGGGCTCATTTCCCTTCCGCCCGCGGGCCTGTGGACGGTGACCCTGTTCCTGCCCTCCGTCTTGGAGACATAGAGCATCGAATCGGCTTCCTTCAGGATTTCATCGAATGATGCAGAGCCGGGCCTGTACGATGAAACGCCTACGCTTGTCGTAAAGTTCAGATCCGCCGCCCCACAAACGTCGATGCAGCATGCGGCGACGATCGCGCGGATCTTCTCGGCCACCGCGGAAGCCTCGTCCGGACCCGTGCCGGGGAGAAGGATCACGAATTCATCCCCGCCATATCTTGCAGGAATATCGTTGCCTCTCAGGTTCGTAGCAATCAGCGACGCCAGTTCCCGAATCGCCCTGTCGCCGACGTCATGGCCGAAACGGTCGTTGATGGACTTGAAATCGTCGATGTCGAGCATGATCACCGACATTTCACCCCCTCGGATCCGTGTCCGGCTGAACTCCCGGTTCCCGGAATTCAGGAAGAATCTGCGGTTGTAGATGCCGGTGAGATGGTCCGTATTGGCAAGCCTGGCATTTTCGAGTGCGTCTCTTACCGCGTACTTGAGCGAGAGCTGCGTTTCCATCCGGGCAAATAGCTCGACCCTGTCCAGCGGCTTGATCAGGTAGTCGTTGGCTCCCGCATCGAAGGCCGCCACGATGTCGGCCATCCGGTTCTTGGCCGTCAGGACGATGATCGGCAGTTCGTAAGCCGTGTATGTCTCACGGATCTTTTCGCATACCTCATACCCGGACATCCTGGGCATCATGATGTCCAGGAGAACCAGGTCATAGTCTCCCTTTTCAATCTTTTCGACGGCCTCCATGCCGCTGGAGGCATAGTCGGTCCTGTACTTCCTGACGGCCAGATGGTTCAGGAGCACCTGGATATTCACCGCCTCGTCGTCCACAACCAGGATCTTTTCGTGGTGTCCTTCGTGATCGCCGCCCCGGATCAGATCGTGACCGTTTTCTTCCGCGGGACCCGAATCCTTCATTACGGGGGGCGATATGGAAAAAGCATCCGCGGCGTCCCGGTCCATGACCCCGGGCAGCGTGAAGGTGAAGCGCGATCCCTTCCCCGGTTGGGATTCGACCCGAATCGTTCCGCCGTGAAGCTCGACGAGGTTCCTGGTAATGGGGAGCCCCAGGCCGGTGCCCCCGTATTCCCTCGATACGGAACCGTCCGCCTGTTCAAACGACGTGAAGATGGCCTCCAGCCTGTCGCTTTCAATGCCGGCCCCGGTGTCTTCCACGGATATCTCTATGGTGTTCCCGTGCACCGCCGAAGAAATCTTCACATAACCGCTGTCCGTAAACTTCACGGCATTGCCGATGAGGTTGTAGAGGATCTGCAGCAGTCTGTTCTCGTCGCCTTCAACCAGCGGTGCGTCCTCTGGTATTTCATTCAGCAGATGGAGATCCTTGCCGGGCATCGATGTCCTCATGACCGTGATGACGATGGAGACAAGCTGCCGCATGTCAACCGGTGTCTTTCGCAGCTCGATGTCGTTGTGCCTCAGCTTGGAAAAATCGAGGATGTCGTTGATCAGGCTGTAGAGCCTCTTCCCGCTTGAAACAATGAGCCCGAGATTCCGGCTGGTTTTTTCGGGCAGGGTACCGGTCGCGCCGTCCATGAGGGATTCGGCGATCCCGATGATGCCGTTCAGGGGCGTGCGGAGTTCGTGGGACGTATTGGCCAGGAATTCGTCCTTCAGCCTGTCGAGGGCCTTGAGCTTTTCGGAAAGCTCGGCCACCATCCGGTGCTCCCGGGAGAACTTGACGGCGAGCATGATGGACTCCACTACGATGAAGGCGGAGAAGAAAAGGGCAAGGTAATAGCCGGTGTTGATGACCTGCAGGTAGTGAAGGATGTCGTTTGCCGTGCCTGCAATGACAAAGAGAAAGCCCGTGAAAAAGAGCCTGGAGTAGGGAGCCCTCTTCGCCATTGCATAAAGATTGATCCCGACGACGAAAACCACGCTCGCCGCGATGACGAGCAGATAATACGTAAAGAGCGTGGAATAAAACAGGGTCGTGGTCGTAAATACCAGGAGAAAGTACATCGCGTGAACGGCCGTGAGAACGATGAAGGGGATCCTCGGCACGAGGTTTCTCAGGAAATGGAAGACAAATGTCTGGAACGTCAATACGGCAAGAGGGATGACGGACGTGGCGATCCTGGACCCGATCCCGAACGGAAGGCCCGGAAAAAGATGGGAGATCAGCGTGTTGCCTGTGAACAGGGTTCTTGCGGCGACGACCATGCAGAAAAGCCCGAAGTAGAGGAGCTCCTTCTCCTCTCTCCGGAAGATGTAGATGATTGTATGATAGAGGCCGGCGAACAGGCAGACGGCGATCAGGACCATTTCCAGGGAGATGCTGAAGATGTGCTCCCGGTACACCAAGGATTCCGTACCGAACGTGAAGCTCTGGCCGATCCCGGCGTTTCCGTGCGAGCGGTTCCCGACCTGGAGAACGATTTCGATATCCCTTGAATCCGTGTGAATCGGATAGACGGCGGGTTTCAGGAACCGGGTCTCTTTTCCCGCGATTGCACCGTGCTGGTCCACAAGCCCGCCGTTGATCCACAACCTGTATTCGGTGAATATTTCCGGAGTTTTCAGCGAATAATTGCGGTCTTTCCCCGAGGTCCTGATGATGAGCCTGTATGTTCCATAACCGACGGACGGATAATTGCGGCCCGGGTATGCGGTCCAGAAGAGCGGGACGGGATAGTAGGCATGGTCCGGTGAGATCTCGCTCCACTCCTTCGACCCGGGCTCGAGGAGCCTGTTCCAGAAGAATTCCCATTTGCAGTTGAGTTCTACGGTTCCTTCGGACTGAAAATCGTGGGACGTCAGGTCGAGAACGCCTTCAACGCTCCCGATGTCCGCCTGCGGAGCGGCGCTCAGAACCGCGGGAGCGGGCAGGACGAGCGCGAAGCACGGCAGAAGGACGAAAAGAGCAATAAGTGCGGTAGATCCCGCTTTTTTCCTTGTCCCTCGAAGCCTCATCTCCGTTCCCGTCCGCCATACTCCGTTTCCATGCCGGCACGGCCGTCTCCGGATGCCAGTGTCCTGCCGATCATCAATCTTCAACGATTTTTCAAGCAATGCGATCCTTTTTCGTCATGCCCCCGCACGGGTCACGGCCCCTCGCCGATCAGAGGCAGAATCGTTTCCACTTTGAAATAAATGAGAAACTTCGCTTCCGTTTTGTCTCCGCCTTCCGCTTCCCGGTGTTTCCTCCGCCGCATTTCCTCGATTCTCGGCGAGTCTTTTTCTTCCCCGATTTTCGTGAGATAAATCCGTTTTCCCCGATAGGTGCCCTCTTCCTTGAAAAGATAAACGGCGGAAGAATTGACCTGCAGATTTGCGTGGGTCAGACGGTCGGAAGCGATGAACGCCACCGTTTCCTCATCGATGAAATGGGGTCGCCCGTAAACGGCCGCATTGACCTTTCCTCCCGCTCCGGCGGTGGAGAGGACGCCGAATCCTCTTGTTTCTTCAAAGTATGCTTCGAGTTGCATGTTTTCTCCTCCAGTTTCGGGGGTGTTCGTTTCCGGCACCCGCTGTGAGCATCCGCCATGGATAACCAGTGATCATGTGACGGGTTTTCAAGAAAGCAGGGCTTTCCTGTTTTTGTCAAGCAAATGCGCAAAAGCCCCTGGTTTTCGCCCGGGGCCGGTTTGCCGCTGTGGCCGACGATTTCCGCAACCTCGCGACGCAGGCATCGCGGAAGGCTGATAGCCATCCAGTGGACGTCATTGGTTTGTCTTATCTTTAACAACAGCACCCACAATCATGCCAATCATGCAAAACTCGATCGTTCCAAAAAATGCCCAACCGGCAACAA
>CAZXMK010000267.1:1912-4169 GCA_964641935.1 uncultured Syntrophaceae bacterium | reverse complement strand
TGGTCGATGGGCTCGCCGATGCGGCCATCGAGGAGGGTGCCCAGGCCATCGAGGCCGGGATGGTGGACCCGCTGGTGCGCCTGGTCGAGGAGGCCACGGACTACGACGACCTCCGGGACCGCGTCCTGGCGGCCTACCCGGACCTGGACCCGTCGTCCGTCGGGGACGTGCTGGCCCGGGCGATCTTCATGGCCGAGATGGGAGGCAGGGCCCATGCCCGCTGACGGCACCCTCCAGACCTGGCAGCCGCTGCCTTTCGACGAGGCGGTGCAGTTCTGGAGGAGCAAGGTCCGGCTGAAGCCCGGGCAGTTCACCAAACTTCGTGAAGACGCTCAGGTGCGAGCCTTCGCGGTGAGCGGAGTCGCGCGGGATGATGTCCTGGCCACGATGTTCGAGGCGATCGAGAAAGCGCTCGCTGCCGGGACTTCCTACTCCGAATTCCGCAGAGACATCCGAACCATCATCGAGAAGCGTGGATGGACGGGCCGGAGAGCCTGGCGTGTCGAGACGATCTTTCGGACCACCATTCAGACGGCCTACAACGTCGGGAAATATGCCATCTTCAAGGAAGGACAGGCCGAACTCCCCTACTGGCAATACGACGCCGTCGGGGATTCTCGGACGCGACCATCCCACGCGGCCCTGAACGGGAAGATCTTCCGGGCCGATGACCCGTTCTGGGACACCTGGTACCCGCCCAACGGCTTCAACTGTCGATGCACCGTGAGGGCGCTGTCTCAGGCAGAAGTGCGTGCCCGCGGGCTACAGCCCATCGAGAACAGCCGTGCGTTTCTGGATGCCGGCTTCGAGGACGAAGCCGGACGTCACAGGCAGTTCGTGCCGGACCCGGGATTCGCTCACCATCCGGGGAAGATCGTGTTCGGCGGACTGAAGCCCAAGAAGACCAAAAGCAGAGTCCCTCGCAACCTCGACCACTTGCCAGGTCCGGAGAAATACCGGAAACGAGCAGCACGGAACCTACGGCCATCGGAACTCGATGAGTTTCCAGCGGAGGATCTCCTGCCGTCTGGTTTGCCCGAATCGGCCTACTGGGACGCCTTTCACGAGGCGTTCGGATTCGGACCCGGTGAAGAAAAAGTATTGCGAGACAAGACCGGCGCGCCGGTCATCCTGTCGGACGAGTTGTTCTTGGATGCGGGTGGTCAACCGAAAATCAAGAAACGCGGCCGGGAAAGGTATGTGAAGATCCTGCCGAAAGTCCTGCTCGACCCCGACGAGATCTGGATCACCCCAATGCAATACGAGGATGGACGTATCGTATTGCGGCGTCGCTACGTAAAAGTGTGGCGGACGCCGAACAAGCAACGGATCGCCGGCGTGCTCGTCCTGGAAGTGGAGAATGGGCGATGGGTGGGTATCACGACGTTTCGTCCAGAACAGGACCTGGAATATCTGGATGGGAAACCGGGAGACCCGGAATCACAGGCCCGGGCGTTCCGGAGAGGACTGCGGATTTATGGGAAATGAGGGCGAGGGCTCCCTGAGCTCCACCAGGGCAGCGGCGCAGCAGCGTCCCAGAGGGGGTGGCTCCCAGACAACTGCGTCCCCTCGATGGTTATCGTACCCGTTCGGAGGTCCATTGTGAAGGTGGTTCCCTTCGAGGCAAGAGGGTTCGCAAGGCGGGCTCTGCGAGGAGCCGCCTCGCAGAGGACACGCGCCCCTTGCGAAGGAGTTATAGCAGGAGGAACAGAGTGAAGCAATCCACGATGTCGCAAGTTGACGCACCGGCGCTGCGGATCGCGTGCGAGAACGGGGCATCGGCCCCGGAGTGGATCCTGCTGGTGCCGATGGGCCAGGTCCGGTCCTCGAAGGGGGACTTCCTGGTGGACGAGGCGGCGATGCGGGAGACGATCGCCGCGTTTCGGGCCATGGATCGGGACCTGGTGCTGGACTACGAGCACCAGACGCTGACGGGGCAGGAGGCGCCGGCGGCGGGATGGATCCGGGACCTGGAGGCACGGGAGGACGGCCTGTGGGCCCGGGTCGAGTGGACGGAGCGGGGAGCCGGGTACGTGGAGCGGCGGGAGTACCGCTACCTGAGCCCGGTGGTGCTGGTCCGGGGAAGTGACCGGCGGATGATGGCCATCCACTCCGTCGGGCTCACGAACGACCCGGCCATCGTGGGCATGAGGGCCATCGTGAACAAGCGCACGGAGGAGGGAAGCATGGACCCGAAGCGGATCGCGGAGGTCCTGGGCCTGGCGCCGGAGGCCGGCGAGGAGGAGATCCTGGCGGC
>CAZXMK010000267.1:0-1812 GCA_964641935.1 uncultured Syntrophaceae bacterium | reverse complement strand
CTGGACCGCCGGGAGGCCGAGGACCTGGTGGAGATGGCGCTGAAGGCCGGGAAGGTCACGCCCGCGAACCGGGACTGGGCGATGACCTACGCCCTGAAAGACCGGGCGGGGTTCGAGGCCTTCCTCCAGAAGGCGCCGGTGGTGGTGCCCCAGGGCATGGCCGCGGGGGCCGGACGGGCGGGTGCCCAGGAGGGAACCCTGGAGGAGGCCGAGGTGCTGGTGTGCCGGCAACTGGGCCTGACGCCCGACCAGTGGAAGAAGCACAACACGAAGGAGGCGTGACATGGCGCTGACGGCGGAGCGGAACACGCGGTGGAAGGCCGGGGAGGTGCTGGTGTTCCCGGTGGCGGCCCAGACCCGCATCTTCAAAGGCGGCCTCGTGGTGCTCGACGGTGGCTACGCGAAGCCGGGCCACGAGGGCACCGGCCTGTTGGCGGCGGGGATGGCCACGGAGACGGCAGACAACCGGGACGGCAGCGCCGGGGCGGCCCTGGTGACGGTCCGGCCCGGCGTCCACGCCTGGCGGAACTCCTCCGGGGGCGACGCCATCGGCCAGGCGGACGTGGGCAAGGTCTGCTACGTGGTGGACGACGAGACGGTCGCGAAGACCGACGGGACGGGGACGCGATCGGCGGCGGGGACGGTGCTGGCCGTGGACAGCCAGGGCGTCTGGGTCCGGACGGGCATCTGAAGGAGGGGGCGATGATCATCAACGCGACGAACCTGCAGGCGGCCAGCAAGGGTTTCCGGGCGCTGTACCGGGAGGAACTGGCCAAGGCGTCCAGCGTCCACCAGACCCTGGCGATGGTGATCGAGTCCTCGAGCCCCGAGGAGAACTACGCCTTCCTGAAGGCGCTGCCGCGGATGCGGGAGTGGCTGGGGGACCGGGTGGTGCACGGGCTCGAGGCGGCGGGGTTCACCATCCGGAAGAAGGACTGGGAGGCGACGATCGCGGTGGACCGGGACGAGATCCTGTTCGACAAGCTGAACCTGGTCCGGCCGCGGATCCAGGAGCTGGCGAGGGCGGCGCAGGCCCACTACATGGACCTGCTGGTGGACCTGCTGGCCGAGGGGTTCGCGAAGGAGTGCTACGACGGGCAGTACTTCTTCGACGAGGACCACCCGGTGGGCGGCGCGAGCGTGAGCAACAAGGGCGCGGCGCCGCTGTCGGGGGACGCCTACGAGGCGGCCTACGCGGCGATGCAGGCGGTGAAGGACGACTCCGGGAAGCCGCTGGGGGTGCGGCCGACGCACCTGGTGGTGCCGCCGCAGCTGCGGGGCATGGCCAAGCGCATCCTGGAGGCCGACCTGCTGGAGGGCGAGACGAACGTGAACAAGGGCTCGGCGGAACTGCTGGTGCTGCCGGAACTGGCGGGGCACCCGAAGAAGTGGTTCCTGCTGGACCTGTCCCGGCCGCTGAAGCCCTTCATCCTCCAGGTGGTGAAGCAGCCGGAGTTCGTGGCGCTGGACCGGCCGGACGACGAGGGCGTCTTCCGGCGCCGGGAGTTCCTCTACGGCGTGGACTGCATCGACAACGCGGGCTACGGCCTATGGCAGTTGGCCTGGGGGAGTACCGGCGAGGGACGTGATGCCCAAGGGGGAGGGCGCCAGCGGGCCCGGCAAGGCGGGGAATGGCCGGGCCCGCTGTCCCACCCCAGCCGAGGTTCTTCGAACGGTTTTGAACGGGTTTTGAACGGGGTTCCGGATGACGATCGAGATCCGCTGTCAGCGACCCGGTTTCCGGCGGGCCGGGATCGCCCATCCGGCCGTGGCCCGCTACCCGGAGGGGCACTTCAGCGACGAGCAGATGGC
>CAZXMK010000266.1:0-4184 GCA_964641935.1 uncultured Syntrophaceae bacterium | reverse complement strand
CTGGAGGGGCGTGAGGCCCATCCGGTCGATCCCGCCGGCCCGGAGTTCAAGGAACATGGTGGCCGTGTCGGGGATGATCCGCATGATGTAGCCGTCCAGGTACGGCCGGCCCTCGAAATAATCCGGATTTGATGCCAGCACGAGCTTCTGCCCCGTCACCCACTCCCTGAAGAGGTAAGGCCCCGTCCCCACGGGCTTCCGGGCCAGCGGCGTCGACTTGATGTCTTTTCCTTCCAGCAGGTGCTTCGGCAGGATCGAGGCACCCCAGCTCATGAGGGCCGGGGCGAAGGGTCGGTCGTAGGTGACCCGGAAGGTGTGCGGGTCCAGGACCTCCGCCTTCTTCACCTTCATGAAGTCCCCCGCGTAGGCCGTCGGTGTCTTCGGGTCGACGGTGAGGCGGTAGGTGAAGCGGACGCCCTTTCGCAGGTGGAAGGTGATGACCAGCCCGTCCCTCGACACATCCCAGGACTCCGCCAGGTCGCCGACGATGTTCATGTCCTTGTCGTACTTGACGAGACCGTTGAAGACGAGCCCCGAGATGTCGTGGGAGGCGCTGTCGGAGGCAAGGATCGGGATGAGGTTGCTGGCGTCTCCGATGGAGCCGTCCACCAGGATGTCGCCGTAGGCGGGAGGGGCGTCGGCAGCGGCGGTCCGGCGGGCATTCCCTTCCGGGCGCGAGCACGCGGCCGCCAGCGCAAGCAGAACCGAGATGAAGATCAGGATCCGGGAGGTCTTCATGGCCCGGCACGGTACCCCAAGGGCCGGGGCCCTTGCAACGGAATTCTGCCGCTATTCGTGCCGCAGGGCGTCGATGGGATGGAGCAGGGAGGCCTTGTAGGCGGGGTAGAAACCGAAGAAGATACCCACGAGGGCCGAAAAGCCGAAGGCCAGAAAGATCGAGAGAACGGACACCTCGGTGGACCAGCCCGCCAGGGCCGACAGGATTCCGGACGCGGTAACCCCCACGAGGATGCCCGCGACTCCCCCGATGAGCGAGAGGGTCAGGGCCTCGATGATGAACTGCAGCCGGATGTCCCTGGCCTTGGCGCCCACGGCCATGCGGATGCCGATCTCCCGGGTGCGCTCCGTGACCGAGACGAGCATGATGTTCATGATGCCGATGCCGCCCACCAGGAGCGACACCGAGGCAATGGCCCCCAGCAGGAGGGTCATGACCCTCGTGGACTGCTCCGCCACCTGGAGCATGGAGGTCAGGTTCCGGACCGTGAAATCGTCTTCCCGTCCCTGGCCGGTCCGGTGACGCTGCCGAAGCAGCTCCGTCACCTGTCGCTCCGCCTCGGGGAGGGCCTCGGCGCTGACGGCCTTCACCTGGATGGATCCGATCGTCCCGGCGTGGGCCGTCCCGAAGACCTTCTTCTGGGCCGTCGTGATGGGAATGAATACGACGTCGTCCTGGTCCTGACCGATGGGCGACTGGCCCTTCCGATCCAGGATCCCCACGACCATGAAGGGAATTTTCCGGATCCGGATGATCTGGCCGACGGGGTCCATGCTGCCGAAGAGGTTGTCCGCCACCGTCTGCCCCAGGAGGCAGACCTTCGTGGCGTTCCGGACGTCCTGCTCCGAGAAGTTCCGTCCATCCGAGAGATCCCAGTCCCGGACCTCCAGGATGCCCGGCTCCACGCCGGTGATCGCCGTGGCCCAGTTCTGGTTTCCGAAGACCACCTGGGCGGCCCGACGCATTTCCGACGAGACGGCCTGCACGGCGGGGCACTCCCGCCGGATCGCATCCGCGTCATCGCGGTTCAGGGTGGACTGGGCTCCCGCTCCCAGGCGCACCCCGCCCTGGGTGATGCTGCCGGGGATCACGATGATCAGGTTGCTCCCGATGGAGGCGATCTGCTGGGAGATCTTCCGGCTCGCACCGGTGCCCACGGCCAGCATGGCGATGACGGCTCCCACGCCGATGATGATGCCCAGCATGGTCAGGGAGGACCGCATCTTGTTGACCCACAGGGCCCGGATGGAAATCTTGAGGGTGGACGGGATGCCGATCATGCTGCCACCGCCTCGTCGCTGACCACGCGGCCGTCCAGGAAGCGGATGACCCGCCGGCTGAAGGCGGCCACGTCGGGGTCGTGGGTCACCACCACCATGGTGATACCCGATTCGCGGTTGAGCCGGACGAAGAGTTCCATGATCTCGATGCTCGTCCTGGCATCCAGGTTTCCCGTGGGTTCGTCTGCAAAGACGATCGGCGCGTCGTTCACGAGGGCCCGGGCGATGGCCACGCGCTGCTGCTGCCCGCCGGAGAGCTGGTTCGGCCGGTGGTGCTCCCGTCCTTCCAGGCCCAGCAGCCGGAGGGAATCCATGGCCCGCTTTTTCCGCTCCGCGGCGGGGATGGAACTGTAAAGCATCGGCAGTTCGGCGTTCTCCAGGGCCGTCGAACGGGAGAGCAGGTTGAAGCCCTGGAAGACAAAGCCGATCTTCCGGTTCCGGATCTCCGCCAACTCGTCGGGACCGAGGCGGCTCACGTCCATGCCGTCAAAGCGGTATTCGCCGCTGGTGGGCCAGTCGAGGCACCCGATGACGTTCATGAAGGTGGACTTGCCGGACCCGGACGGCCCCATGACGGCCACGAACTCCCCCCGGTCGATCGTGATGGAAACGCCGTCCAGCGCGTGGACGGGGCTTTCACCCACGTCGTAGATCTTCATGAGGTCGACCGTCTCGATCAGGGCCGTCACCGGAAGAACCTCGGGCTCATCTGCTGCTGCTGTTTGCTGTTTGCAGCACCGGCGGCTTCGACGATCACGTCCTGGCCCTCCTTCAGGTCACCCGAGACGATCTCCGTGAACTGGCCGTCGCTGATCCCGGCGGTGACGGCAACGCGCTTTGGCTTCCTGCCCTCGAGGACCCACACCGCCTGCCCACGTCCGCTATCCCGTCCGTCCTTTCCTTCTTTCCCCTCTTTTCCCTGGACGGCGGCGGACGGCGCTCCCTTTCCGTCCCTGCCGGCAGGCCGGAAACGGAGGGCCGCGTTGGGCACCTTCAGCGCCTCCGTCCGGCGGTCGATGATGATGGAGACGTTGGCGGTCATGCCCGGCTTGAGCTTCAGTTCCGGGTTGGCCACCTTGACCACCACGTCGTAGGTCACCACGTTCTGCACCGTCGTGGGCGCGTTGCGGACCTCCGAGACGTCGCCCTGGAAAGGGGCCTCCGGATACGCGTCGACGGTGAACGTCACCGCCTGCCCCACCTTGATCTTTCCGATGTCCGCCTCGTCCACGTTCGCATCGATCTGCATCCGGGTCAGGTCCTGGGCGATGTTGAACAGCGTGGGTGTCTGGAAACTCGCCGCCACGGTCTGGCCGATGTCGATGCTTCGCGAGATGACGGTTCCGTTTACGGGGGAGAGGATCCGGGTGTTGTGGAGGTTTGTCTCCGCCGCGGTCAGGGCCGCCCGGCTCTGCTGGACCTGGGCCCGCGCCGCGCTGAGCGAGGCGGCGGCGGTCGAGGCGTTCGTCTCCGCCGTGTCCAGGTCGCTCCGGGCGATGAAGTTCGCAGCGTAGAGTTCCTTGTTTCGTCCGAAGGTGCGCCGGGCGTCACGGGCGGTTGCCTCGGCCTTTTCCACGTTCGCTTCGGCCAGACGCAGGTTCGCCCGCGCCTGGTCCACCTGGGCCTGGAAGGAGACCGGGTCGATCTGGGCAAGGACCTGCCCCTTCTTCACCGGCGAGTTGTAGTCCACGAAGAGCTCCTTGATGGTTCCGGACACCTGCGTTCCCACCAGCACCGTGGTGACGGCGTTGACCGTGCCCGTGGCGGTGACGGCGGCCTGCATCTCCCCGCGGACGGCCCTGGCCGTCTTGAAGGCGGGGCTGTTGTTCCTGTGGACAAGAAGCCAGACGGCCGCCGCCGCGATCAGGACGGCGATGCCGGCCATGATCAGGACCTTTTTTCGGTTCATGCCTGTGATTTTCATTTTTCCCCGGTCGCCTTTTCCAGGCTTGCCTGGGCAAGCTGGTAATCGTAGAGGGCGGTTGTATGGGCCGTCTTGGCGTTGATGTCCGCCAGCAGGGCATCGGTGACCTCGATGGGGCTGCCCACGCCGGCACCGTAGCGGCCTCGGGCCAGATCAAGGTTTTCCGCGGCCTGCCGCACCTCCAGCTCCGCGACCGCGATGCGGTCCCGGGCCTCCTGAAGGTTCAGCAGGGCCTGCTGTA
>CAZXMK010000265.1:0-4208 GCA_964641935.1 uncultured Syntrophaceae bacterium | reverse complement strand
TGGAGTACCTCGGCCTGGACGGCCGGCTCCATCGGGGCCAGATGGTCGTCCACGAGGCCCTGGAGGCGGAGATCCGGGACATATTCCGCCTCATGGAATCGCTCCGCTTCCCCGTCGGACGGGCCGTCCCCGTCGTCCGTTACGGCTGGTCCGACGATGCCTCCATGGCGGACAACAACTCCTCCGCCTTCAATTACCGAGTCGTCGAAGGGACGGACCGGCTCTCCAACCATGCCTTCGGCCGGGCCGTCGACATCAATCCCTTCCTGAACCCCGTTCTCTACCGCGACGGCCGGATCAGCCCCCCCGGCGCGTCCTGGCGTCCGGAGACGCCGGGCACGCTCTCAGAGGGCCACCCCGTCGTCCGGGCCTTCCTGGAGCGGGGCTGGCGGTGGGGCGGGCATTTTAGAGACTGTGCGGATCTGCATCACTTCGACAAAATCTGAGGGACGACCTCGGTAAAAGCCCGGATGCTGCGTTGCGCGGCACCCTTCGTCGCTGCGGCGTACGGACGGAGTACGCCTCGCTCCTCAGGACTTGCGCGCCTTGCCTGCGGGCTTTTATCGAGGTCGTCATTCCAACACGGGATTTCGGGGGCCTTGCATCCGGACGTTTTTGAACGGCCCTTGGAAAAACGCAGGAAGATAGGTCAGATTTTTACGTTGCAATAAATCTGACCTATTTTTCGGGGCCCGCCAGGCGGAAGGCCCGCTCCATCCATTCCCCGGGGAGAAGCGTCGTTTTCATCTGCTCCGTCAACTCCGGCATCACCATGAACTGACCCGACGCCGTCACCACCGGTTCCAGCCCGCCGTCGGGATGGACGGCCGCCGCACCGCCGGACGCCCAGAAGAACATGCGCGAGAGGGATGTGCCCCGCATGCGGTCGCCACGGCCCAGAAAAAACAGTTTTTCGCCGGCGCGGATTCGCCGCAGGAACGAAAACCGGATGCGGACTGTGACGCCTCCCTGTCCCGCCAGCATGAAACCGCCCCAGCCAAGGATTTCATCCAGGAGAGCCAGGGGGGCGACCGGGTGAAGGATTCCGTCCACCTGAAAGCGATCAAAACTCTCTTTGTCTCCCTCATCGGATCCGGCCCGTGTGATGACGGTTTTCACTGCGGGGGGTGGCGCCAGATAGAAGCGCCGCTTGAGGCCGGGAAATTCCCTTTCCGTGCCGCAGACCAGGCAGTCCTGATAGAAGGGGAGGGGGATGCCGTCCCGTTCGTGATCGGGAGGGGGTGATAAAAGGAGGGAATGGAAAACCGCCAGGGAATCCTGGTCGATCTCGCGGCGGTGCAGAGCGGCCGTCATATAGGGTGCGTCCGACGACGGAACGGTGATGGCGCCCTCCGCTCCCGCCTCCATGGCCGTGACCTTCACATCGGCCCGATCGCCGCGCCGCAGGCTCGCCCCTCCCAGCCGGAACTCGGCCGTCCAGGGATCCGGGAATGAAGACGCCGATTCATCCATGACCCGAAGCGCCAGCTCGACGAAGACGCCCATGGCAAAACCGCCGTGAGGGATTCCGTTCCAGCCCTCCGCATGACGGTCCGTCCGCAGGACCGACGACAGGGAAGACCCATCATACCGTGGAGAGCCACCGAGGAGAAACTGCTCGAAAAAAGATTCCTGTCGATTCATGAATTCCGCACCCCGTAAGAAGGTATTCGGCTGAATCTCCGAATGCCGGACGCATTCTTGACTTCTCCAGAGTCGTTCTGTCAAGGAAATCCGCATGACCTCAGGTTGAGTTCCATAGATGCAAAGTCGCATCGGAGTTTCATGCATTCAGTTCAAACCATGTTTTTATAACCGGGGGATTCGTTATGATGATCCGGCGGGAGATGCGAGATTGATTTACCACCTTTGAGTTGTCGATGGAATCTCGATATTGCCGTTGAGTTTTATAAATAATCGATATCATCAGATAATTGTCTTGACAAAACTCAATCCGTTATTTACTCTCTCAAAACACATTCAATGAACCGCTATAAAAAAGGAGGCGTAAGTATGGGCGGAAACTACCGTATCAAGTTCAATCCGTCTTCCATGGAAATCGAGATCGAAGGTAGTCAGGCATTTGTCGAGACATACTTCGACAAGATTCAGAGTCTGATTCTGTCGGTCGCGCAGGAGGTGCGTGAGGAGCCCAGGACAAGGAAAAGCCGAAAGCCGAAAAAAGCCGTGAAAGCCGGAAAGACCGTTAAGGCGAAGAAGGCCGGGAATGCAAAAAAGGTGCGCAAGGCGGCGTCCGGCCGCTCGCGGGCTGGAGGCAGAAGGGCTCGCGGTTCCTCCAACACGGACAGGGTGCTTGATATGATCCGGGAAAATCCGTCGGGGGTCACGACATCGGAGCTGAAGGCCAGTACGGGCCTCTCGGAACAGCAGATCTGGGGTGTGATTTACGCAGCCGAAAAGAGGGGAAAAGTCCGCAAGGTGAAGCGGGGGATGTACACCTCCACGTCCACGGGCAATCCGGGGTCGGAAGTGGAGGATTGATCTGTCCGGAAGCGCTTCCTCCCTTCAATCTGAATCCGCTCCTTCAGGCCTGAAGCCGGCTGCCCCGGGGTTTTAGACCTGAAGGCGCGGTTTTTCCCGCCCCCCTTATTCACCGTACTCGTGGAACAGGCAAGGATTCCCAATCCAGGTTCGCCGATGGCGTCCCGTACGCGGGCCGTGCGTCAGTCCGCAGGCATTGCCGGCGGACGCGGCAACCGCAGCCGCCCGACCACAATCCCTGTGGTGTCGCTGCGGCCGGTGACGTAGCGGTGCAGGGTTTCCTCCGTAATCACGACGCCGCCCGCCCGGCGTGAGGCGTGCAGAAGATGGACACGGCCTTTCCTTCTGACGGCAAGGCCGGAGTGAACCACGTCGAGGCCTTTCGCCGCGGCGGTGACGCCGATGACATCGCCCTCCCGGATCAGGGGCTCCGCTTTCGCGATGGCCGCCTTCCCGAGATAATACCGTCTCCGCCTCGATAGATTGCGCTCCGCGCGGCGAATCTCCGCCTTCAGGAGCCCGTCGGCCAGGGGCGGATAGGATCCCGGGTGGTCCGTCATGTAGCGCACCGGTTTCAGAAGGGGCCTTCCGCCCAGCTCACGGGTCACGTCGCAAAGGATGCCCAGGCGCCGGTTGTCTCCCAGCCAGTCGGTGAAGTAGTGGAGACGGGAGGCATAGTTCCCGCGAATCCCCCGGCGATACCGGAGGCGCTCCAGGATGTCCGCAAACGACTCCAGGGTCCGTTCGCCGGTCCGGACCGTCAGGGCCAGGGCCGTCATGGACTCCACAAAGGTAAAGCAGTCGAAGGCCCGCAGGCTGATCACGAGGGGCTCGCCGGGTCCTTTCCCTTCCAGGGGAGCCGGGGTGTAGGGGGTGCCGAGGAATCGGAGACCCGCGTGAGCGGCAAGCCATCCCCCATCTTCCTGTCCGGAGGCGCTCCGCAGGGCCGAGAGGGTCCGCTGCAGGATCTTCCGGTCTTCCGGTGCATAGATCATGTCCCTTCCGGGCATTGTTTCCTCCAGGCGGTCGCGGAACGAATGCAGCTTCCCATGCGGTCCCCTCAATGTGCCTCGCAGCCGGGGGGCCCGGAGTCCGGTAGCATTTCTCCGGTGTCCTCCCTGAAAATCTCCATGACGGCCTCGGCCATATACCGGTATCCCTCGGTGGTGGGGTGGACGAAGTCGAACTGGACCAGAGAACGCCAGTTCACGCCCTCGTCGACTTTTCGCTTCCAATGCTCGTGGACGAGGGCAACGGGGATACCCTCCTCCGCTCCCATGTCCGCCAGCACACCGTAATACTCTTCCACGATGCCGTTTTCACGGTTGTCGCCGATGAAGCTCGACGTGACGAGAACGATCTCCGCCTCTCCGGCGCGGCGGATCTTTTCGACGATGCCCCGGATGGTCCGCTTGAACTGGCCCGTCGTGAAACCCAGGGAGGCGTCGTTGATGGCATACTGAACAAGGACGCAGTCCGGCTTCACGTCCAGGATGTCCGTCTCGAGCCGGTACAGGCCGCAGTCCGCCGTGTCGCCGGGGATGCCCTCGTTCACGATGCGGAAGCGGCTCCCCGGGTATTCCCGGCGGAGCATCTCCTCCAGGTAGTCGAGGTATCCCTTGCGGACCATCCAGCCCCGGGTCAGGGAATCGCCCAGGGCGGCGAGGGTGACGGGCCGGCCGCTCCGGAGCAGGCCGATGGTTCGA
>CAZXMK010000264.1:0-4213 GCA_964641935.1 uncultured Syntrophaceae bacterium | reverse complement strand
AGAACCGTCGAGGCCGTGGTCATCAGATTTTTCAGGGACTCGATGGCCCGCTCCGCCTTGTCCTCCTGGATGAAGCCGATGACGGCGTTGACCAGCACGACCCCCAGGATGACCGAGGAATCGACCCACTCCCGGAGGAGCGCGGTGATCGCCCCGGCGGCCAGAAGGATATAAACGAGGGGCTGGTGGAACTGTTTGAGGAATCGCATGAGGGGGCCGGTCCGCTTCCTGACGGTCACGGTGTTGGGTCCGAACTTCTCCTGGCGGTGCCGGACCTCGAAAACCGAGAGCCCGCGCTCGGGGTCGGTGTCCAGGAAATCGGCCACATCCCGGGACCGGCAGTGGTGCCAGTGTTTGCAGAGCAGGGTTTCCATCGTCGGGCTTCCTCCTTTGCGGTTTGTGCGGAAGGACTCTCTCTCCAGGACCCCGAACCGGTGCACGAAAACGGGACCCGGCGCCAGTCTACAGACAAGAGGGGTTTGAGTCAACGGGACGAGGCGTTTTGTGCAGTGGCGTTTCCCGGCCCGGACACGATCCCCGGGGTGTTACAGGAAATACTTGATGACGGCGAATCCGCCGATGAGAAGCGCGGTGAAAAGGATGGCCAGCCAATTGAAGTGACGGTCGATGAAGCCCTTGATCGGTCCCCCGAACTTCCAGATCAGGAAGGCCACCAGGAAGAACCGGGCGCCCCGGGAGACAACCGACGCAAGCAGGAACATGGGGAGGTTCACATCGAAGGCCCCGCCGGAGACGGTGAAGACCTTGTAGGGAATGGGGGTGAATCCGGCGGTGAAGATGATCCAGAAGTTCCAGGTCTCGAAGAGCCCCTGGATGTAACGGAACATGTTCACGGTGAATCCCGGGACGTGGTCGAAGAAGAAAAGGGCCACAGGGGAAAACACGTTCGGGGCGTCCCACCAGACGAAGTATCCGATCCCGTAACCCAGGAGCGCCCCCAGGACGGAGGCGATCGTGCAGTTGGCCGCGAAGCGGAAGGCCTTGGACTGGGCGCCCAGCACCAGGGCGATGAGCAGCGGGTCCGGCGGGATGGGGAAGAACGACGCCTCCGCAAAAGAGAGTACGAACAGGGCCGGCGCCCCGTAGGGGGTTTCGGCCCAGTGGAGGACCCAGTCGTAAAGGCGTCGCAGGAGCTTCATCCGCGGGCACGTCCATGAGTTGGAATGGGCGGATCGCCATCGGGCGGACCGGCAGACTTCCCTACCTCATTTCCCCGCTCCGGACAAGTCAATTGGCCATTTTTTTCAGGACCTGTTCCAGCTTCCGGATCTCCTCCCCGTAACCCGCCCAGTTGCCCTGTCGCTGCATTTCCAGGGCCCGCTGGTAGCTCTTCATGGCCTCCGCCGCCAGGTCCCGGAGGGACGCCTGTCTGTCCGCCGCCGGGGGCGCTCCCGTCGCCGCGGAGGCGACCGCCGCCCTCCGTGTCCCGAAGAGCCGCTGCAGGGCCAGGTCGAGGTTCTCTTCCATGACCACCTCGTTCTCGTAGGCGACGATGACCCGCCTCAGTTCCGGGAGCCCGACGGCGTCCGACGCGGTGAGATACAGGGGCTGCACGTACAGAAGGGAACGCTCGATGGGGATGACCAGCAGGCTTCCCCGGATCACTCTGGAGCCGTGCTGGCTCCAGAGGGTCAGCTGCTGGGAGATGTAGGAGTCCTGGTTGATCCGCGCATCCACCTGCTTGGGCCCGAAGACAAGCCGGTCCCGGGGAAACGTGTAAACCAGGAGCTTTCCGTACTCGGGGGCGTCGCAGCGCGCCGCCAGCCACGCCGCCAGGTTGTCCCGCTTGGCCGGCGTATAGGGAAGGAGCAGGATGTACTCCTCCTTCTTCGCATCGGGCAGCCTCATGATGGTGTAGTAGGGCTGCATGTATTTATCGTTGAAAACCGGGACGTCCCAGAGGTCTTCCTTGTTGTAGAACACCTTCGGATCGGTCATGTGGTAGGCCGAGTACAGGGAGGCCTGGAGCTGCAGGAGCGACTGGGGATAGCGGATGTGGCGCTTCAGGACGGCGGGCATCTCCTCCAGGCCCCGGAACAGCTTCGGAAAGATCCGCATATAGGCCCGGATGATGCTGTCGCCGGGATCGCTGACATAGAAGAGAACGTTGCCGTCATAGGCGTCCACGGTGACCTTGACGGCGTTCCGGATATAGTTGGCGTTCCGCACCAGGGGGTTGTTGCGGGGCGCCGGCTTCGAATAAGGCATCCGGGACGAGGCCGTATAGGCGTCCACCATCCAGACCAGTTTCCCCTCCCCGTCGATCACCAGGTACGGGTCCGCGTCGAAGAGGAGGAAGGGGGCGATCTTCCGGATCCGCTCCCGGACGTTCCGGTAGATCAGGATTCTGCTCTCGGAGGTGATGTCGGAGGAGAAAAAGATCTTTTCCGTCTGGAACTTCATGGAAAAGAGCAGCCGCCGGGCCGGGGATCCCGTCTCCGTACCCCCCTTCCCGGCATAGGAGGTATAGATGTTTCCTTCCGGCGTCGGGTAGCTGAACTCGGGGATCTTCGTCTTTACAATGATGTAGTCGTTGGACATCTCCCCGTAATAGATCTCCGGCCGCTTCACCTTCAGGTCCGTGCTCCCCGCCGGGGGGATGTCCTTGATGAAGAACTCCGGTAGCCCTTCCTTGCTGATCCGGCTTACCGGCCCCAGGGTCAGCCCGTTGCCGTGGGTGAAGATCAGCCGCTCGTTGATCCAGGTTTTGCTTGGCAGGTCGGCGTAGGACATCTCCCGCGGAGACAGCATGACCTGAAGGTACTTCCCGTCGACGGTGTAGCGGTCGTTGTCGACGTCCGTGAACCGGTAGTACGTCCGGATCTGCTGCAGCTGGCTGTAGGTGCGCAACAGCGGGGCGTGGTCCCAGAGGCGGATGTTCCGGATGGTCGCATCGTTCCGGTCGATGTCCCGGCCCGTGAGGTTGTAGGCAACGTCGAAGGGAATCTCCTGGATGCGGTCCAGGTCGTATCCCAGCCGGGTCATGCGGATGTTGTTTTCGATGAACGGGGTCTCCAGAAGCAGTTCGTTCGGGGTCACCTTGAATTTCTGCAGGACCGCCGGATAGATGGCAATGCCCAGGAAATACACGACAAACACCAGTCCAATGGGAATCGCCGCCCACTTCATGTTTTTCCGGAAAATTCCCGCGATCACCCCGATGCCGGCGAGGGGGGCGAGTACCGTCAGGATCCGGTAACCGAGGAGTCGGGCATGGACGTCGGTGTAGCTCGCCCCGAAGACGACCCCGTGGTCGGAGTAGAGCATGCGCAGGGAATCGAGGTAAAAGCCGAAGCCCATGTTCACGATCAGGAGTCCCAGCAGAATCCCCAGGTGCCGGGTGACCCGCGGGTCGACGTGGATCTGCCGCTGCGTGAGCAGGACGCCGCCGCCCAGAAAGTAGAAAATGCCCGTCACGATGGCGGCCAGGATCAGGCAGAAATCCACGACCTGTTTGCAGGAATCGAGGATGGGATATTGAAAGAGGTAAAACCCGACGTCGTTTCCGAAGACCGGATCGTTGATGCCGACGGTCCCGGCATTCAGGAACAGGAGGATGTCATCCCAGAGGGAGGCCCCCCACTTTCCCGCCACGACCGTCGCAAACAGCAGAATCAGGCCCGTGACGATGAGGCGCACCCGCTTCACGGCCCCGGGAGGAATCGGGAGGGGGGTGCCACCAATCTGGTACGGGGTGTGCGGGGGAAACACGACCCGATTGGCAAGGAACAGGTTGGCCAGCGCGACGCCGAGGAGCAGCAGGGCGAGGACGGCTCCGGAGGCGACCTGCGTCGCCAGGGTCTTCGTGAAGACGCTCGCGTACCCCGTCTCCACGAAAAAGAGCCAGTCGACGTACAGGTCGACGATCGACGAGACCATCGGCAGGACGATCAGCAGGACGGCGAATACGGCGGCAACGATCCATCGATTTGTTCTCATGTCCGTTCCTCTCTTTTTAAGGGTGGAGTTCCGGCGGCATGCGCCCGAAATCCCGCGCCCTCAGACCGCACACGGAAACGCCCGCCCCTGGAGAAGCTCCAGGCGGGGACGTCGCCGAGGCAGCGTCGCGGTGTCCAGTTCCTCTTTCATTTCCCCCAGGGTCGCGACACGGCAGCCGGCGGACCGGATCCGTTCGAGAAGAGCCATGAAGGGCCGGTCCCAGATGCCCCCCTCCGCCTCCGCGTGGACGGGA
>CAZXMK010000263.1:0-4222 GCA_964641935.1 uncultured Syntrophaceae bacterium | reverse complement strand
ACCGGCCCGTCCTTTCGTGCCTCCAGGGAACGACGAAGTCCCGTCAGGGAGTCGTTGATGCTTTCCGCCATCAGCAGGCACCGCTCCACGTCGAAGAGGAGGTGGCTGCCCCTCTCCATGAACCCCGCCGTCGCCCGACGGCCGCCGCCGTAGACCAGGTGCACCTCTGCACGGCCGCGATATGAAAAATTCCGTGGGGAGGGGATCATCGGGCGAAGGGGAAGAGAGGGAAATCGGCCGATCCGGGTGAAGGAGTCCGCGACCTGGCTTTCCTTGAGGACCAGCTGGTGGTCATATCGGACGTGCTGAAGGGAGCAGCCTCCGCAGCGGTTGTAATACGGGCACGCCGCCTCGACCCGGTGTGGCGACGCGGAAAGGAGTTCCCGAAGCACGGCCCGGGCATAGCGACTCCGCCGCTCCGTGATTTCCGCCATGACCTCATCACCGTCCACCGTAAACGGGACGAAGGTCACCAGGCCGCCGGGGCGCCCGACCCCGTCCCCGCCGAAGGCTACGGCTTCGATGGTCATCCGGATTTGTTCCTTGATCTTTGCGCCTCTCTCCATTGTCCGCTCACGCTTCTTGTTTCCTCATGTCAGGATTCGTACGGAAATACAAGGCCGCCGCAAAAGGGATCCGCCCTTTTTCACGATGGTAGCAACGGATCCAATCCCTTGTTCGGAAAACCCGCTCCCAAATCTTCGCGGGGGCGCGGCCGGGGGATCCCGGAGGGGCATTCGGGATGCTTTTTCTCTCCGGCGCCGCCCCCGATTCTGAACGCCTTCCCGCGGAAACGCTTCGGCGACTGCGGAAGCCCCCGTGACAGGCCCCGCGTCCCGGCCTCCGTGTCAGGATAACGGATTCGGCATCTTTTCCAGCCCGCTGCAAGCCCCTTTACATCCCGCAAGATTGCTGATAATGACAGTCGCCTTTGGGAACCCTCGCGGTTTCCCTCAATCAATGACCGGAAAACCATGAATCTTCTCGAACACCCCCATGTCCACCGCCTTCAGCATGACGGGAAAGAAATCCTTCTTGTCGGGACGGCCCACGTGTCGCGGGAAAGCGCCGACCTGGTGGAGCAGGTCATCAGCGAGGTGGAACCGGACACGGTATGCGTCGAGCTCTGCCAGCCCCGCTTCGAAGCCCTGAAGCAGAGGGACAAGTGGCAGGAAATGGACATCGTCAAGGTCATCCGGGAGAAGCGGACATCGCTCCTCCTCTCGCAGCTCCTTTTGGCCTCCTTCCAGAAAAAGATCGCCCAGCGCTTCAACATCCAGCCCGGCGAGGAGATGATCCGGGCCATCGGGAAGGCGGAGGAAACAGGCGCCCGGGTCGTTCTGGCTGACCGCGAGGTCCGCGTCACCCTGATGCGGACCTGGCGCAGCATGGGACTCTGGAAGAAGGCGGGCCTGATGACGGAAGTCCTCGCCTCTCTCTTCTATACGGAAGAGATCACCGAGGAAGAGATCGAGAAACTGAAGGAGCGGGACATGCTGGAGGTAGCACTCCAGGCCATCAGCGAAAAGCTCCCGCAGGTAAAGACGATCCTGATCGACGAGCGGGACCGCTACCTGGCATCCCGGATCCGCGAAGCCGGGGGAGAGCGCATCGTCGCCGTCGTCGGGGCCGGACACGTCCCGGGAATCATCGAGAACATCGACCGGCCGGTGGATCGGGCCGAACTGGAGACGATTCCCCCGCAGGGATGGCTGGCCCGCTCGGCCGGCTGGCTGTTTCCCCTGGCCATCCTGGCCCTGTTCGTCGGCGGTTTTTTCACGTCCGGAGGCCGGACCAGCCTGGCCATGATCCTCTGGTGGTCGGGCATCACCGCGGCGTGCGCCAGCGCAGGAGCCCTGCTGATGCTCTCCCACCCCCTGACGATCCTGGCCGCCGCCCTTTCCGCCCCGGTGGCGACGCTCCATCCCCTCATCGCCACGGGCTGGGTGGCGGGGCTCGTGGAGGCGACCCTGCGGAAACCGCAGGTGAAAGATTTCCTGGACCTCAAGAACGACATCACCTCCTTCCGGGGATTCTTCCACAACAAGATCACCCGGCTCCTGATCCTGGTGGCGTTCGTGAACCTGACCACCTCCATCGGGACTTTTGTCGCCATTCCGGTGGTGATGAAGTTCATCTTTCAGCCGTTATGAGGAATCCGTGATGGATGAGGAGAAAAAAGCGATTCTCTGCCCCCAGTGCAGGCGCCTCATCAGCCGGGACGAACCGGTCTGTCCGCATTGCGGTCTTACAAGGCCCGGAACGCGCCGGGTTGCCGCCATGCTGGGCCGGATCGGATCGGGAGCCCTGAATCCCGTCCAGGTCGTCCTTTTTTCCAACGTGGCGCTGTTTCTGCTGTCCCTGCTGCTGAACCCGTCCTCCCTCGGATTTTCCCTGAACCCCCTCTCGTTCCTGTCCCCCTCCGACGCCAGCCTGTTCTACCTGGGAGCCACCGGGACGGTTCCGATCCTGGGATACGGGCGCTGGTGGACCCTCTTCACAGCGTCCTTCCTGCACGGCGGGCTCCTCCACATCTTCTTCAACATGGCCGCCCTGACCCAGCTGGGTCCCTTCGTATGGCGCCAGTTCGGGTTCTGGCGTTTCTGGATCATCTACCTGGCCAGCGGCGTCGGCGGGTTCCTCCTGTCCCTCCTGGCGGGCGTCCCGTTTACTATCGGCGCTTCCGCCGGCCTCTGCGGCCTCATCGGGGCGATCTTCTACTACGGAAAGAGCCGGGGCGGGTTCCTGGGAGAGATGATTTCCCGGCAGGCCATGGGCTGGATCGTGGGGCTGGCCGTCTTCGGCCTCCTCCTGCCGGGCATCAACAACTGGGCTCACGGCGGCGGGCTCCTGGCCGGGATCGGCGCCGCCTTCCTGTCGGGCCACCGGGACCGGGGCCCGGAGACGGCGGTGCATCGCACACTGGGTGCGATCCTTGCGGGAGCCACCGCCCTCCTGCTGATCTACGCCGTGGTGGGCGCTGCCGCCGCCGTCCTGCACCTCGGATGAAAGGCATCCGTCCGGTCACCCGTCCATAATTGACAGCCCCACCACCTTTCGATAAGATGGAACCGCAACCGGTTGGCTGCTGCCGGGGCCGCACCATCACGCCATCGGGGATGCAGAGCGGACAGAGGGAATTCCCCCAAAAACCGTGAAACAGGAGAATGAGCTATGATCCCGTACCGCCGAACACTCGTCTTCCTGTGCAGTGTCATGGCCGTCCTGACCGTGAGCGGCTGCTATACCGCCTCCACCGTCGAGGTGAAGGACCGGATCGTGGGCGTCCGCTCCGGCCGGTTTGTCGTGATCGACGGGAAACTGGGCTCCGATTACCCGTACCCGTACGAGCAGGTGTGGAAGGCCGCTGAGAAGACCATGGCCCAGATCAGGGCCACGGACGTCGTCCCGGACCGGGGCATTGCCTCCGGCTCGATCAAGGGCAAGGTCGGCGGCGACGAGGTCATGATCATGATCGATTACGTCTCCAGGGAACGGACCTCCGTCTGGGTCCTGGTCGGCCTGATCGGCGACACGCTGGGAACCCGGATGATCCACGAACGGATCGCCGACAACCTGAAAAAGCCGGCACCATGAAAGAAGCCCCTGCCGGATTCCCGACAGGGGCTTCTTGGTATATGCCTTCCGTGTGCCCGCTCAGACGCGGGGCGTATATCCCATTCCGGTCAGCAATTCCTCCAGGGCCTGCATTACTTTCCCCGGTTCAAGCTCCTCCAGGCATTCACTGCGGTGCGAGTTGTCACAGCCGAGCTTCCGGCAGGGAACGCAGTCCCGGTCGGGAAAGACGACCCGATGCCGCTGCCCCGGATGTGCCCACGCCTCCCCGAAAGAGGGACCGTATATCGTCACGGTCGGAAGGCCCAGGGCCGCGGCCAGGTGAGGGCCTCCCGTGTCGACCCCGGCGTGCAGGACGCTTCGCGCAATGACTCCCGCCAGCTCAGCCAGCGTCGTTTTACCCGCCAGATTGCGGACATGATCCCCCCCGCTCCGGACAAACTCATCCGCCTTGCTCCGATCATCCATGGAGCCGACAACGGCGGACGCGACGCCCCGGCCATCCCACAGCCAACGCATGACGGATATCCACTTCTCCGTGCCCCATTCCTTGTAGGTCCAGCGCGAATAGGGACTGATGGTTATCCAGGGAATCGCCATATCCATTCCCTCATCCTTGAGGAGGCGGTCCACCCGCTCCGCGATG
>CAZXMK010000262.1:0-4225 GCA_964641935.1 uncultured Syntrophaceae bacterium | reverse complement strand
GCCGGGTAGCCCGGAATCGTCTGGTTCAGATATTTATGCAGGTACTGGGTGTCGAAGAGAATCATCCGCTCGTATTCGGCGACTTTCCCGATCGGTTCGAGCTGGCGGTGGACCGCTTCATGATAGAACGCCTCGATGCGGGCGGCATAATCGTCCACCAGCTTTCGGACAGATGCATCGTCCAGGTCCCGCAACTTCCCGCGGGCCTTCAGATCTTCAACCCACTGTTCCGCCGTATCCCTGAACATGTCGCTTCCTTTCCGCTCCCGGGGGGCTGCCGGTCATGCCGGACCTGAAGCGTGTCGTATGCCTTTCTTCCGGTCCGCTTCATGGGCGTCTTCGAAGAAGGGAAGCGGCATCTGCCGCCACAGCAGAAGGCAGCGGCGGCAGCGCGGCCTTTTCATCGCCCGGGCCTGGCAGGCCTCGACGGCAATGAAGTACCCGCGGTTCTCGCACCAGCGGCTGGTTTCAGAGGTCTGCAGCTGTTCCATGCACGCTCCGCTCTGTCACTCCGTCCCGATGGAAGTTCATTTCTTTTTCAACAGCCCGTCAGAAATTACCTTCCAAGGCTGTTCAAAAATGTCCGCATGCAAGGCCCCCGAAGTCCCGAGACATGAGGCGTACTCCTGGTACGTCGATTGTCGAGGGGCGAGGGAAACGCAGCAGGCGGGCGTTTTTCAACAGCCTGTCAGAAAAAAAGCCCCGCTCGGTTCATTCTCTGTTCCAGGCGGGGTCTTTCTTTTGTGATCGCTTCCGAGATAATGAATGATTACTTCTTGCCCTTGGCAGCTGCTTTCTTGGCTGGTGCCTTTGGCGCCGCTGCCGCTTTTTTTGCGGCAGGCTTCTTTGCGGCGGGCTTGGCAGCAGGCTTGGCAGCGGCCTTCTTGGCAACGGCCTTCTTGGGGGCGGCTTTCTTCGCGGCGGGTGCGGCTTTGGCGGCGGCCGCTTTGGCAGCGGGCTTTGGCGCCGCTTTTTTCGCGACGACAGCCTTTGCCTTGTTCATGGGTTTTCCCTGGCAGCATAGAATTTCGCCCAAGCCCGTTCTGCCAAATTCATCCACGACAACAACCAAGCCGCAAACGTCGCAACGGAATTTATCTCCCTTTTTTACCTTTGCCATGCGTTTATCCCTCCTTCATGGATATGCAGTTGCTTGTCCTGACGGGGTATCCGCGATCACTGGTCTTCTCTATACGGAAAACGACGAGGATTTCAAGATGTTTTCAATCCTAAATGCTCATGAATCATCATTCCAATCTCAACGGGTCTCTCCATGGGGATCAGATGCCCGGCTCCTTCGACCAGCCGGTAGGAGCCGCGGGGGAAATGCCCGGAGACTTTCTTCAGATCGATGAAGGAGCGATTCTCGCTTTGTTCCCCCTCGATCACAAGCACGGGGCAGGAGACCTTTTCGAGGAATGGCCAGGGATTCAGGCGGTTTCCTCCCATGAACAGCGCAGCTTCCCGCCGGGGGGAACAGGCCAGTTCAAGTCCGCCCGCATCGCTTTCCAGGAATCCATACCGGACATAGAGGTCCAGCATCTCCTCGTCCCATGTCTCGAACATTTTTCTTGAGCGGAGATATGCCTTCACCTCCGCCGCGTCATGCCAGCCGTTCCGTCGCTTGATGGACTTGGAGGCCAGCGGGTGGTCCTCCACCCGCATGTTCATCCTGTAGATCTCGTCGGGAAGGAAGATCGGCTCGATCAGGACCAGCCCCCGGGGGGCAAGGTCGAACATCGCGGCGGTGAGCGTTATGACCGTGGCGCCCATGGAGTGGCCGATCAGGTACGGCCTTTCGAGGCCAAGCTGCCTTGAGAATGCGGCCAGATCCTCGGCAAGCGTTTCCCAGGAAAGGCCCCCTTCGTCGGGATCCGCAGGGCGATGGTCACAGAAATATGGCGCCAGGACGCGGCAGGACGGCGCCAGTTTCCGGGCAATGGGGTGCCAGAGCCAGGGAAGGAAACCCGTGGCGTGAAGCAGGACCACGTCGGGCCCGCTCCCTTCATAATAGAGATAATCAAGTCCCGCGCCTTCGATGGTTTCCCGGCGGACCTCCGGAATGAGAGCGCGTTCTTCTTCTGCTGTCATGACCCGCTCACCCAGGTGACGATTTCTCCCAGACCGGCCCGCTCCCGGGGGAACCGGTTCAGCGGCGCATCCTCATCAGGCCATCCGAGAGCCACGCCCATCACGATCCGCTGCTCCTCCCGCACGGGGAGAAGCCTGCGGATCAGGTCCGGATAACTGACGGAGCAGGCCAGGATGCAGCTGCCCAGGCCGCGGTCCCTGGCGAGAAGGCAGATCGTCTGGAGAAGCAGACCACAGTCCAGCATGGAATATCCCTCGGGCAGGCTGCGGTCGGTGCAGAGGATCAGGAGGACCGGGGCATCGAAGATGGAAAACATGCGCACGGCGTAGTCGAGCCGCGCCTGCTTGTCCTCCCGGGCGATGGACTGGGCCTCCAGCACGACGCGTCCGGTGCCCGTGTATCGCTTTTTCAGGGCCTCAGGCCACGCCTGGGGCATGGGGGCCTCCGGTGCGGTGGGGATGCCCTGCAGAAGGCTCTCCCGGTTTGCGGTCCGGAAGGCCTCGAGAGCCTTGCCGGTGACCGCGAAGATCTCCCAGGGCTGGGTGTTTCCCCAGGACGGGGCGTAGCGGGCATCCTGAAGGATTTCCTCGATCAGCTCCCGCGGAACCGGTTCCCCGAGAAACTGCCGGATGCTCCGTCTTTCCCGGATGGCGGTGCGAAGTTCCATCGCTGTGCTTTTTCCTCCTATTTCGTTTTCTGATTTTTCAGGGTGACGAAGAAATTGCTGTCTCCGCGGCGAAAGAGGAACAAGAGCGAGTCTCCCTCCTTGACGCCCGCGGTTGCCTGCACATAATCCTTCATCGACCGGATCTCCATCCTGTTCACCCGGAGAATAACGTCCTGCGCCTGAATTCCCGCTTCCTCGGCAGGGCTCCCCTCCGCCACCCGGGTCACCACGACACCGGCCTTCTCGGCCATTCCGAAGTGGCGCGCCATTTCCGGGGTGATCTCCTGGACGGTCATTCCGAACCGCTCGGTTCCCTTGCCGATGCGGGCGATTTCCCGGGCATCCTTGCGCTCGCCGACCGTCGCTTCGACGTTCCGTTCCCGGCCGTCCCGGACGATCTTTACGGCCACTTTACGGCCCACCTGGAGGGTCGCCACAATGCGCAGGAGATCGTGGGTGTTTCGGACGGCCTTTCCGCCGACCTCGACGATCAGGTCGCCCGTCTTGATGCCCGCCTTGTCCGCCGGCTCGCCCGGGAAGACGTCTCCCACCAGGGCTCCCTGTTTCCCGGCGATTTTCAGACTGGCAGCCATTTCCTCCGTCAGATCCTGGACGGAGACGCCGAGCCAGCCCCGGGTGACCTTGCCCTTCGTCTTCAGGTCGTTGTAGATTTCCTTCGCCATGTTTACAGGGACGGCAAAGCCGATCCCCTGTCCTTGGGCGACGATGGCCGTGTTGATCCCTACGACTTCGCCCTTCAGGTTGAACAGCGGGCCGCCGGAGTTGCCCGGGTTGATGGAGGCGTCCGTCTGGATGAACTCGTCGTAGGGACCCGCGCCGATGGCGCGTGCCTTGGCACTGACAATCCCCGCCGTCACGGTCTGTTCGAGTCCGAAGGGATTTCCGATGGCGAGGACCCAGTCACCGACTCTGAGCTTGTCGGAATCGCCCAGGACGGCCGTCGGCAGATCGCCGTTCGGCTTGATCTTGATGAGGGCGATGTCCGTGTTGGCGTCCCGGCCGACGATCTCCGCCGGATACTCCTTCCCGCCGGCCAGCTTCACCAGGATCTTGTCCGCTCCGGCGATCACATGGTTGTTGGTGAAGATATAGCCGTCCCGGGAAATGATGAATCCGGAGCCCAGGCCGCGCTGGCGGAATTCCCGGTTCGGCTGGTCGCCGAAGAAACGGCGGTAGAAGTCGTCTCCGAAAAAGGGATTTTGAGGCATGGCGCCGAAGGGGCCGGCGCCGCCGCTTTTCACGGTTTTCGTTGTGCTGATGTTGACCACGGCCGGGCTGAGCCGCTCCGCCAGATCGGCAAAGCCTCCGGATACCGCTCCGGCGGATGCCGTAGCCGCATCGACCGTTGCGGCCGGAATAGCGGTTGCGAAGAGAATCGCTCCGGCCAGGACCAGGCAGCAAAGAATGCTTCTTCTGGTGCGCATGTCAACCTCCTGGGGTGTTGA
>CAZXMK010000261.1:0-4239 GCA_964641935.1 uncultured Syntrophaceae bacterium | reverse complement strand
TGCGTCGAGGGTTGCAGTGACTGCATGCTGGGTTGCCGCCGGGGCGCCAAGTGGACGGCCCGGGCCTGGGTGGACGAGGCAGTCCGGCAGGGGGCGGACCTGAAGGTGAACACCCGTGTGGAAAGGGTCCTCTGCGAAGGGGGATCGGCGGTGGGCGTGGAGGGGAAGCGCTACGGAAGAGCGGTTCGCTATTACGGGAAATCCGTGGTCCTCTCGGCCGGAATATCGGACGTCCACCTGCTCCGGCGGGCCGGCATCCGGGAAGCCGGGAAGGGATTATGCTGCGACTGGCTCCAGTTCGTCGGCGGGGTCATCCCGGGGATGAGCACCAGCGGCGTCCATCCCATGGCCGTGGGCACCACGGCCCTCCATGAATCCGAGGGGATCATCATCCTGCCGGTTTTCCCCAACTGGTCGCAGTTTGCCGTCCTCGTCGCGTCCAAGGGATTCCAGCACTTCACGAAGCTGCGGGAGTTCCGGAACTACACGGGGATCATGGTGAAGGTTAAGGACGAGACGGAGGGCGAGATCTACCCGGGGGGGGCCTTTTCGAAGCCCATCACCCTGCAGGACCGCAAGCGTCTCGACAAGGGAGTGGACCTGATCCGGAAAGTGTTGAGGAAAGCAGGGGCCCGGGAGGACAGCATCCTGGCGCTGAATCCCATCGGAGCACACCCCTCGGCCTCCTGCCGCATCGGCGAGGTGGTGAACGCCGATCTCTCGACGCGCATCCCGAATCTCTACTGCTGCGACGCCGGTGTTCTGCCCTGTGCCATGGGGGCGCCTCTCATCTGGACCCTGGCCGCGCTGGGCAAACGGCTGGGGACCCATCTCGGCCGCCGCATGTCCCTGGGATCCCCGACTCGTAAAGGCTGAGACACCAGAGACAAAACCGGATCCGCGAGAGTCCCGGGGCGTTCACAGCCAGCGTTTCCGCCGCTTGTAGGACTTCACGTCGCGGTAGGAGCGGACCGTCCCTTCGGCCCCCATGCCCAGGTAGAATTCCTTTACATCCGGGTTTTCCGCCAATTCCCCCGCCGGTCCCTCCATGACGATCTTGCCGTTTTCCATGACATAGCCGTAGTGGGCGATGGACAGGGCCATCCGTGCGTTCTGCTCCACTAGGAGGATCGTGGTGCCCTTCTCCTCATTGATGCGGCGGATGATCGTGAATATCTCCTTCACGACCAGGGGGGCGAGGCCCAGCGAGGGCTCGTCCAGGAGAAGAAGCGACGGGTGGGCCATCAGGGCCCGGCCGATGACGATCATTTGCAGTTCTCCACCGCTGCAGTAGCCGGCCAGGTTCTTCCGACGTTTCACGAGCGCCGGAAAATAGGCGTATACCATGTCCAGGTCCTTCCGGTACGGTCCAGGCGGACGGGTGGCCGTGCCGACCCGGAGGTTTTCCTCCACCGTCAGGTATTTGAAGGGCTGTCTCCCCTCCAGGACCTGGATGATCCCCTTGCGGGTGATCGTCTCCGGCGATTCGTTCTGGACGGGTTTCCCGTCGTAGAGGATCGTGCCGTCGGTGACGCGGCCGTTTTCCGGCTTGAGAAGGCCCGAGACGGCCTTGAGGGTGGATGTTTTACCCGCGCCGTTGCTCCCCAGGAGGGAGACGATCCGCCCCTTCTCCACGGCGAGGGAGACTCCCTTGAGCACCTGGATGACGTCCGAGTAGACCACCGAGATGTTGTTGAGCTGCAGCAGGGTGCCGTTGTCCATGATTGCTCCTCCTCTCAGTACGAGAACGGCCAGAGGCGGAAACTGGAGCGGATGATCCTCCAGACTTCCGCAAGCCCCCGGGGCTCCAGCAGGATGAAGAGGACGATGGCCAGGCCAAAGGTTAACTCCCGCAGGGGAGCCAGGTTCAGGCCGTATTCCGACAGGAGGCCCGCGTTCATGACCAGCTCCGTGACGAACCGGAGGACCTCGTTCAGCCCCGTGATGAAGATCGCCCCGAAGACGGCGCCGGCCATGTTTCCCATGCCGCCGATGATCACCATGGCGATGTATTCCACCGACAGGCCCATGTTGAATGGCTCCGCCGTGATGCTGACCAGGTAGTAGGCCCACAGGGCCCCGGCGACGCCGGCGTAGAACGAGCTGATCCCGAAGGCCAGGAGCTTGTAGGGGAACACGGGGATTCCCATCCCCTCGGCGGCCCGGTCGTTGTCGCGGATGGCCACGAGGGCCCGGCCGTACCGGGTCCGCATCAGGTTGACCGCCATCCAGATCATCCCGGCAAGGACCAGGAAGATGGCGTAGAAGAAGGACCGGTCCCCGGCGATGGACCACCCTAAGATGTCCGCCGGGGGGACGGTGATGCCCATGGTTCCCTGGGTAACGGACTCCCAATGAACGAGGACGTATTCGATGATGAACTGGCCCGCCAGCGTGGCGATGGTTAGGTAGAGGCCCTTCAGCCGCCCCGAGGGAATGCCGAAGACCATGCCCACTGCAGCCGCGATCAGGCCCGCCGCGGGGACGGCCGCCAGAAACGGGACGTTCCAGCGTGTGGCCAGGACCGCAGCCGCGTAGGCGCCCACGCCGACGAAGGCCCCGTGGCCCAGGGAGATCTGTCCCGTGTAGCCGACGAGAATGTTCAGGCCCACCGCCGCGATGGCGGCGATGCCCGTCATGTTGAGAACATGCATGAGGTAGGGGGAGGACACGAAGGGAACGGCGCCGAACAGGAGAACCAGTCCGACGACGGCCCAGAAGCGGCCGAAATCGGTCTCGAACACCGTCAGTTCCTGGTCGTAACGTTCCCGGTAGTTCCCGCAGGGATGGAAGGACCATTTCCTCGTTTCCATGTCACACCCTCTCGATTTCTTTCAGCCCGAAGAGCCCGTACGGCTTGACCATCAGGATCACCACCAGGGCGATGTAGGGCACTACGTCCTTTAGGGAAGGGGAGAGGTAGCCGCCGGTGAAGGTTTCCAGGAGGCCGATGATGATTCCACCCAGGATGGCCCCGCCGATGGAGTCCAGCCCGCCCAGGATGACCACCGGGAAGACCTTGAGCCCGATGGCCGACAGGTCGTGGACGTTGATCCCGTTGATGACGCCCAGGACGATGCCGCTCATACCCGCGACCAGTGCCGCAATGGCCCAGGACAGGGCGAAGACGCGCTTCACGTGGACGCCCAGGGAGAGGGCCGCCCGCTGGTTATCCGCCACGGACCGCATGTAGATTCCCTGGGAGGAGAACTTGAAGAAGAGGCCGAAGAGAACGAGAAAGACCGTCCCCACGGCCAGAACCGCGGTGTAGACCGGAGGGACGGAAATGGTTCCCAGGGTGAGCCCCATCCACTCGGGGAGGAAGTCGGGGTAGGTGTGCAGGTTCCCGCCCCAGATGAACAGCAGGAGCCCCTTGAACATGGAGGCCAGTCCCACTGTCAGCATGATGACGAAGATGAGCGGCTCCCCGATCAGGGGCCTGAGGAAGAGCCGCTCGATGACGAAGCCGAGGATGAAGCAGCCCGCCAGGGTCACGAGGAACGCCAGGACGATGGGCAGCTTGGCCCAGGTCACCAGGGCCAGGAACAGGAAGGCCCCCATGGCCAGGAGTTCCCCATGGGCGAAGTTGAGCACGCTCGAGGACTTGAAGATCATGACGAAGCCCAGGGCCGACAATCCGTAGAGGAAGCCGATGCTCAGGCCGCTGACGAGAAGATGAAGGAAGAAATCCATGACACACCCTTTCTGGTTCAATCCACCGGGATGACCCGGACCCGCGTCTCGATCCATCCCTCCCGGCCGTCGCGGTAGCGGACGGGGGTCTTCACGTCCACTTCCGCTTCGTTCCGGTACATGGCCTCGATGAGGCGGAGATACAGTCCGTAGACGAAGCGGCGCCGCACCTTTCCCGTGCGTGTCAGTTCGTCATCGTCGGCGTCGAGTAGTTTGTAGAGGAGGATAAACTTGCGGATCCGCATGAACACCGGCAGCCGCTCGTTGACCTCCTTGAGCTCGGCGAGGATTAGTTTTTCCACTTCCGGCCTCTGGGAGAGGTCGAGGTAGGTCGTGTAAGGAATCATCCGCTCCTCCGCCCAGTTGCCCACGTTGCCGAAGTCGATGTTGACGAAGGCCGTGAGGAAGGGACGCCCCTCGCCGAAGATCACCGCTTCCTTGACGTAGGGGCTGAACTTCAGGCGGGTTTCAATGAAGTCGGGGGAGAAGGCCTCGCCGGTCTTGTTGCGGATGATCTCCTCCTTGCGGCCGATGATGACCAGGTGC
>CAZXMK010000260.1:1667-4255 GCA_964641935.1 uncultured Syntrophaceae bacterium | reverse complement strand
GACATTACCATCCTGGTGGTCAGCCACGACCTGCTGGTGATTTCGAGCTATGTCAAGTCGGTGGCCTGCGTGAACAGGGAGCTTCATTATCACGACCAGGCCGAAATCACGGGCGAAATGCTCGATGCCATGTACCCCTCCGCGGGAGACGAGGTCTGCCCCGTGGAACTGGTGGCCCACGGCCTGCCCCACCGGGTGCTGATGGACCACGGGAAGAAACGTCATGATTGAGGCCCTGCAATTCGACTTCATGCAGCATGCCCTGGCCGCGGGTCTGCTCGCCAGCGTCATCTGCGGGATCATGGGCACCCTGGTGGTCGTCAATCGCATCGTGTTCCTTTCTGGAGGAATCGCCCATGCCGCTTATGGGGGAATCGGGCTGGCGCTGTACTGCGGATGGCCCTATCTGCCGGGGACCATTGGTTTTTCGCTGGCGGCAGCCATGGTGATGGCGGCTGTGAGCCGGAAGGCAAGGCACCGTGCCGACACGATCATCGGGGTCATCTGGGCCGTGGGGATGGCCCTGGGGATCATCCTGATCGATCTGACACCGGGCTACAACGTGGACCTGATGAGTTACCTGTTCGGGAGCATCCTCACCGTTCCCCGGTCGGATCTTTTCCTCATGGGGATCATCGGCCTGCTGATGGCGGCGCTGGTGGCCTATTATTACAAAGATCTGCTGGCCCTTTCCTATGACGAGGAGTTTGCCCGGATCAGGGGCGTCCCCGTGGGGGGGCTGTACTTCGGGCTGATCGGCATGCTGGCCGTCACGATTGTTCTGGTGATCCAGGTGGTCGGGCTGATCCTGGTCATCGCCCTCCTGACGATTCCCCCCTACCTCGTAGAAAGACATGCCCGGTCCATGGGCCGGATGATGGTATGGTCGAGTCTTCTCGGGTGCGTGTTCACCGTTGTCGGCCTGTGGTTTTCTTACCGTTACAACCTCACAGCAGGCGCTTCGATCATCCTGGTTTCCGGTGTTGCGTTCCTGGCGTCGCTCCTGGCGGAGAAGATGCCGTTTCGGGGCCGGAAAAAGGAAGAGATAACCTCCGGATGAGGCAGAGAATTTCCATTCGACGTTCGTGAAATCCGGCGAACGTGCAATGGTAGGCATGGTTCAGGCTGTCTCCGGCGGGCGACGTCTCCCGCTGGGCCGGCCGATCACCGTCACGAGGAGGAACCCCATTTCCCGTTTCCGATCAATCCTGGCAAACCGAAACGTCATTTTCGCCCTGGCGATCGGATTGGGCATGGCCTGTCCGGAACCGTCGCAGTGGATCAGACCGCTGATTCTGCCGGCCCTGGCGGTTGTGCTGACCCTGTCCACCCTGGGGATTTCCAACGATCTGTTCCGCCAGCCGGGGAAACTGATCGTTCCCTCCCTGACGGGAGTGTTCCTGAACTACCTTGTTCTCGGAAATGTGATCGTCATCCTCAGCGCCCTGCTGATCCGGGAAGACCTGCTCTGGAAGGGATTCGTCCTGATGGCCGCCGTGCCCCCGGCTGTGGCGGTCATCCCCTTCACCTCCTATCTCCGGGGAGACCTCTTTGTTTCCCTCGTCGGCACGGTCGGAGGCTACCTGGGCGGTCTTGTCCTGATGCCGCTGATGCTGTTCTGCCTGCTGGGGGGCCATTTCGCGGACCCCCTGGTCCTGCTTCGGCACGCCATGGTTCTCATCGTCCTTCCCCTGGCGGCTTCGCGGCTGATCCTCTGGAGGGGGTGGCATCTCCGGATCCTGCCAGTCCGGGGACCCGTCACCGACTGGGGGTTTTTCCTGGTCATGTATGCGATTACGGCCCTCAACCAGGACATCATCGTCCGGAACCCGGGCGTACTTGCGCCTATTGCGGCGGTGGCATTCGCAAGCACCTTTGTCCTTGGATTTCTCGTGGAACGGGTCGCGAAATTCTTCCATGTGAAGGGCGAGACGACGACCAGCCTGATGCTCCTCGGGACCCTCAAGAACTACGGCCTCACGGGGGGGCTGGCCCTGTCGCTTTTTGGAAGGGAGGCGGCCCTCCCGGCCGCAATGGGGAGTCTGTTCCTGATCCTTTACTACCTCTGGCTCGAGCGAAAGCGCGGGGCTGCGGCCATGCCGGGCAGGATGGAGGAGGAAGCTGTCCCTCCCGGGGCGGCGCAGGTGGACGGCCCGAAGGAATCCTGACGGTCCGCTTCCCGGGGAGGATCCGGCGCACACGTTCCCGAGTTTCCGTTTCTTGCGGGAAACCGGTTTCGTTGCTATATTTTGAAATCGATACGTCGGTGCCGATTCCGGGCCGGAACAAGTTCAAACAGCACGATTCATCATTGAAAGGAGGTACGTTCCATGGCACTTGTACTGCCGGATCTACCCTATGCGAAAGACGCCCTCGCGCCCGTCATCAGCGCGAACACCCTTGAATTCCATTATGGAAAACACCACCGGGCCTACGTGGACAACGGCAACAAGCTCCTGGCGGGAACGGAGCTGGAGAATCTGGCCCCGGAGGAGATCATCCGCAAGGTTGCCGGGGATGCCGCCAAGGCGGGCATTGAACGGATAGTACATCACCGGCATGCGGGAGATACCGATCACGTAGAACTG
>CAZXMK010000260.1:0-1657 GCA_964641935.1 uncultured Syntrophaceae bacterium | reverse complement strand
ACAATGTCGCCCAGGCCTGGAACCATTCCTTCTACTGGAAGTGCATGAAGCCCGGCGGAGGCGGAAAGCCGACGGGAGCCGTCGCCGACGGGATCGTGGCGGCCTGGGGAAGCTATGAGAAGTTTGTCGAGGAGCTGAAGAACGCCGGGGCGACACAGTTCGGCAGCGGCTGGGCATGGCTGGTTCTGGACGGAGGAGCCCTGAAGATCGTGAAAACGGCCAACGCCGACACGCCCGTCGCCCACGGCCAGAAGCCCCTCCTGACGATCGACGTCTGGGAGCACGCCTACTACCTGGATTACCAGAACCGGCGTCCCGACTACCTGGCGGCCTTCATCGAGAAGCTCGTCAACTGGGATTTCGTGAACGAAAACCTGAAGTGAGAACCGGAAGGGACGGGCATCCCCTCTGCAGTCTTTCCGTCTGCAGGGGGGATGCCGTTCCGCAACCATGATTCCGGCCTCCATCCACGAAGCGGAACGGAATGGAGGCCCAGCCGGAAACCGGCCTTACGTTTTGTGTATTCATGCCCCTCTCCTCTGACGAACCCCATTACAAAGAGCATCGCCGGCGCCTGAAGAAAAGGTATGCCGAAGCGGGCCTCGATGCATTCCATGAATACGAGGCGCTGGAACTGCTCCTTTTTTACGGCATTCCCCAGGGGGATGTGAAGCCTCTCGCCAAGGAACTGCTGTCCGAGTTCGGCAGCTTCCGGGCGATCCTGGACGCCGATCCGGCGGACCTGGAGGCCCGGAAGGGCATCGGCCCCCACACGGCGATCCTCCTGAAGCTCGTCAAGGACCTGGCCTCCCTGTACCTTCGCCAGAAGGCCGTCGAAAAGCCCCAGATCACCTGCACATCGGAACTCCTGGACTACTGCCGGGCCAGCATGGGGGGGCTGAAGGACGAGCGCTTCTCCGTGGTCTACCTGGATGCCCGGAACCGGATCATCGACATCGAGACGATCCAGGAGGGCATCGTCAACCAGGCCGTCGTCTACCCCCGGAAAGTCCTCGAGAATGCACTCAAGCGAAAGGCGTCGGCGCTGATTCTCGTCCACAACCACCCGTCGGGCTACGTCCAGCCCTCGGACGCGGACGTCCGGCTGACCAGGACCCTCCAGGAGACGGCCAGGGCCCTGGACATCCTCATCCACGACCACCTGATTGTGGGGGAGAATCGGTTCTTCAGCTTTCGGGAAGAAGGAATGATGGCTTAGAAATCACGAAATGGAATGGGAATAAACGTTGCCGCGAACAATCCCAGGGTGATCCAGCCGATGGCGCGGCGACGCCGGTCCAGGGGGATCCAGTCGAACAGGACCGGCGGGTGATGGATCCCGAGGACGACGAGAATCGCTCCCCAGACAAGCCAGCCCGTCCACCCGGTGAAACCCAGGATCAGGAGGAATGCCACGACGGCGGCGGACAGGAGTTTCTGCCTCCGCTCCAGGACGGCATAGGCCACGTGTCCCCCGTCGAGCTGCCCCACCGGGAGCAGGTTCAGGCACGTCACCAGCAGGCCGATCCAGCCGGAGAAGGCCACGGGGTGGAGGATCAGGTTCAGATCGTCCGGCGTCGAGCCGTGAACAAGCCAGGTCAACAGGCTGAAGAGGAGGGAGCTTCCCAGGGCGATGCCCTGGCCTTCCGGGGCGGCG
>CAZXMK010000259.1:0-4258 GCA_964641935.1 uncultured Syntrophaceae bacterium | reverse complement strand
TCGGCAACGAGCCAGACGTCCGGGTCCGACGCGCTCACGTAGGTGGCGGTGGCGAGGATGTCGAACCCGTAGGGCATGAAAAGCTCCGCCTCGCCGTCGATGTGCTCGAACAGGGTATCCCGGACAAAGAGGCCGGCCGGCTCCTTCATCGTCCAGCCCGCGGCGAATCCCGGCTGGGGAAGCACGCCGCGCAGGGCGCAGTCATCAGGTCCCGCCGAAGGTACGGCCGCTACCGGGAAGAGCAGAGCGATCCCGATGAAGACGGCGTATACGAATCGCAAACGGATCAACGCCGTTTCCTCCTTTTTAAAATCGAGCCCGTGCATGGCAGGGTTTCCCTAACCCAGGAGCTTCCCGGCCCTCTCCATCTTCGCCCGGATATCGAGGCCATGGATGCACTTCGCTGTGCATGTCCGGCAGTCCAGGCACATCGAGGCGGACGAAGAAGCGGGGAGTTGACGGTAGGTTTCGCGCGCGAGGCCCTCTTCCCGGTAGGCCTCCGCATACATGAGGCTGCGGTTGACCGTGCCGATCTGCACGCCGAAGGGGCATCCGGCCTCGCAGGCGCCGCAGAAGCGGCAGTATACGGAATCGATGGAGGCCCGGTAATGATCGAGGATATAACGGTCCAGGGGCCCGAATTTCATCCCCATCACGGCGATGTCCTCCCGGAGCTCCGCCATGTCCCGCATGCCCGGGATGATCGCGGCAACATGGCGGTTCCTGAGGACCCACTTGAGGGCGGCCTGGTAGGGACTGATCGGCCCCGGGGGGTTGGTCCGGTATCCCCCGGCCAGGGACTTCATGGCGACGATCCCGACACCGGCCCCGGCGGCCCGGGCCAGGGCCTTCGTCGTCGCGGCGTCGCTCTCGAAATTGTACTTCACCAGGGCCACGTCGAAAAACCGGTCCCGGTCGTCCACCAGCGCGTGGAGGACCTCCGCCTCATTGCTGTGGGAGGTCACCCCGAAAAAGCGCACCTTCCCCTGCTGACGGAGCTTCAGGAGGGCCTCCCGGATGTCCTGGCTGAAGATCCGGTCCTGCGTGCTTGAGATGCTGTGGAGCTGGATCACGTCGATGCGGTCCGTCTCCAGCATCTTCAGGCTGGTCTCCACGTCGCGGATGACCTGCTTTCCCGATCGCCCGGTCGTTTTCGTCGCGACGTAGACCCGATCCCGCCTGCCCTTCAGGGCCCTCCCGACGATCTCCTCGTTCCGGCCGCCCATGTAGACCCTGGCCGTGTCCACGTAATTGACGCCATGGTCGAAGGCCGTCTCCAGCACCTCCGCCTCCGGCGTCAGCATCGCCCCGAAACTGATGACGGTGATGTTCAGCCCCGTGCGGCCCAGGGTTCGGTAAACGGGCCGGGGAAACGAGAAGGACCCGGGCGACGCGCTCCGGGCGGCCTCCGCGACGCCCTCCCAACCCAGGATGGCGGTGGTGGCCCCCGCCGCGCCGATCTGCAGAAACTCCCTGCGGTTCAGTTTGCCCATCGCTCAACCTCCTTTCCCATGGAAAGAGGGGTCACAAGGGAGAGGGAGGTTCCATGGCGTTCCGACTTTACCACGTTTTCATACTGGTTGAAACGGCTCCGCTCCTTTTCCCGTCGTGCTGGAGTCAGGTCTTGAAATGCCCCCTACATCCGATCAGCGTGTCAGGCTTGGCAGTCCCGGCCAAGTCTCGTTATTGACCGGTTTCGGATACCCCGGATCGGTCCTGTCCGTTTTGATATCGAAACGAACATACTCGCCATCTTTAAAGAAATAGGATTTCCCATTTCTCCAGTTTGCAGCGGCGTCGATGCCGTCCATCCATGGGACTCCCGGCCAGGTCTCTCCGTTGATCGGCTTTGGATAACCGGGATCAACCCGGTCGGCCTTGATGTCGTAGCGGACATACTGGTTGCCCCTGAAAAAATACGCCTTGCCGTTACCCCAGTTCACGGCGGCGTCTATGCCGTCCGTCCACGGCACCCCCGGCCAGGTCTCTCCGTTGATCGGCTTCGGATAACCGGGATCAACCCGGTCGGCCTTGATGTCGTAGCGGACATACTGGTTGCCCCTGAAAAAATACGCCTTGCCGTTACCCCAGTTCACGGCGGCGTCTATGCCGTCCGTCCACGGCACCCCCGGCCAGGTCTCTCCGTTGATCGGCTTCGGATAACCGGGATCAACCCGGTCGGCCTTGATGTCATAGCGGACATACCGGTTGCCCCTGAAAAAATACGCCTTGCCGTTATCCCATTCCACAGCGGCATCAATGGCCTTGCCGGTCTCCAAACGTTGTGCCGAAGCGGTCGGAATGAACGTGAGACTCAACATCAAAAGGACAATGCACAACCTCTTCAAAAAAGACACTCCCATCACAACCTCCCTTTCCTGATCCAATAACCTTTTCAGACCCCTTGCTTCACGTTACCGGACAACCATCAGTTTGCCCTCTATGTCGCCGACAAAGATCGGCAGCTCCGATGTCGAGCCGTCGGCAGATCGGGTCCGGATCAATTCCTCGTCGCCTTCACGAATGTGCCAGAGGCCGTTCACCTTCACCGCCTTCAGCTTCCTGGAATTGATCCCGGCCAGCCGGCCCTTGAAAAAGTCTTCCTTCAGCATCGACGTGACGGATTCCCGGAAGTCCGCCACCGGCCGACCATAGGCCCGGGCGTAATCCTCCGCCTTGACCTCCATCGCCTGCAGAATCGCCTTGGCGTCCTTCTTCCGGAACAGGCCGTGGAACCGGACGGCGTATTCCAGGACCTCCCGCTCGCCGAATCGGGACGGCCCGGCGGCCAGGAGATGGCGGCTGAAGTCCAGGCTTGTATCGAATTTTTTCGCCACGACTTTCGGCGTCCGCCCCGACAGGTCGGCATCGGCCAACTCGACATGGAACAGGTTTCCCCGGTCGCCGGTGGAGACGACGTCCCCCATGGTCAGCCCGGAGACGCCCAGGGAGAATTTCGCCGGGGCCTTCGGGTCCTTCTTGCTCAGCTCGGTCCGGATCTCGTTGCCGCCGGTCAGCCAGACGTTCACGGCGGCGGTGCCGGTGACAGGTCCCCCCTTGAAGTCGCTGACCGTGAAACCGTTGATCGTCAGCCGGCCGCCGACATTTTCACCCTGCCACATGACCTGATAGATCCTGTTCCCCTGTCCCTTTGCCGCGGCCTTCCCTCCGCCGGCCGCGGCGGCCTCTTCAGAACCGGAACACAGGACGGCAAATGCAAGCAGAAGAGCACCGATGGAATGCTTCATTGGATTCACCTCGAAGAAAGGGGCCAGCCCTGGTTTTGCGCCTACTTTGCTTTTTCCGTGGGAGCCGGGGGCGTTGTCGGGGCCGGGGGCGTTGCCGGGGCCGGGACCGCCGCAGGAGCCGCCATCTTGTCGTCCCCGCGTTTCTCCTCTGCCGCTTTCGCCTTTTCCGCCGCCACGCCCCCTTCCTTTTCCGGCTTTGCCTTCCCGGCCGTCAAACCCGCGATCTGCTCTTCCTGGGCCTTGATCCTGGCGGCCAGGTCCGTGATCTGCTGCTTGACGGTTGTGATATTCCCCTCCGCCTTGATCCGGTCTCCCTCCAGGTCGACTTTCTTCAGTTTCAGTTTTGTCGTCGCCTTGATGTTCTCTTCCTTCTTGCCCAGGCCCGCCGCGTCAACGGCCGCCATTTTCACGATGTCGTAATCAAGGTTTGCATCTTTCAGGCCGATTGCCACGAGGTCCTCTTCATAGTCGGCCTGCTTTTTCTGCTTTGCCGCCAACTCGGTTTTCATCTTCGCCAGTTTCAGCTTTTCATCGGCGACCCTGACCGCAAACTCCGCCTTGGGAAAATCCCCGCGCTTGTCCCCCGGGACCTTGGCCACGAGATTCGGATCCACGTTCGAGGTTATGGATGTGACCGTCGTGGAGACGGAGCTCGAAATGTCGCTCATCGTTGCGCATCCGAAGATTGCAATGGCCATGGAAAGCAAGAAAAAGATGACGGCTGATCGTTTCATTATCTGCCTCCTTTCGTGTCTGAAGTTGCATGGGGCGTTCGCTGAACGGAAACCCTGTACACCTCGCGGAGAGATGCGTTCATGAACGTTGAATCGCAAAGAGGGCTCTGTCAATTTTTTTGTCGAATCCACGCTGGATGGAAATGAAAAACGAACCGAAGTCGAAATCCCTCTCGTTCCTGTATGCCATTCCCTTCTTCCGGGATCAGGGGGCCTGCCACCCCATGACGGGAACCGTGCTGATGCTGTTCTTCGGGCTGCCCGAGATGACCCGGT
>CAZXMK010000258.1:0-4270 GCA_964641935.1 uncultured Syntrophaceae bacterium | reverse complement strand
CCGAGGTCAACCCCAACATGCCCCGGACCTACGGGCAGAGCAACTTCCCCGTGGAACGCTTCACCGCCTTTGTGGAGAATCCGAATCCCATCATCGCCGTGCCCACGCCGGACGCGAACGAGCAGGAACGGAAGATGGCCGAAAATGTCGTCAGTCTGCTGCGCGACCGGGACTGCATCCAGGTGGCATCGGGGCGGTCCCGGCGGCCATCAGCAAGCTGCTGGAGCACTCGGGCCTGAAGGACCTGGGTGTCCACACGGAGATGGCCCCTGCGGGAACCCACAAGCTGGTCGAAAAGGGCGTCGTCACCTGCAAGTACAAGAAGGTCAACCCCGGCAAGATCGTCCTGGTCTTCACGATGGGCGACAAGGAGCTCTACGACTTCCTGGGTAACAACCCCATGGTGGAATTCCGTCCCACCATCTACGCCAATCACATCGGCATCATCTGCCAGGAGGAGAACATGGTGGCCATCAACGGCTCCATCGAGGTGGACCTGACCGGTCAGATCTGCTCCGAGTCGGTAGGCAACCTGATGCGGACAGGCTCCGGCGGCCAGTTGGACTTCGTGGTCGGCTCTTTCTGGTCCAAGGGTGGCCGGGCCATCAACCTGGTTCCCTCGACCACCCTGAACGACACGGTCTCCCGCATTGTGCCCTTTATTTCCCAGGGTGCTCGAGTGACCGTGCCGCGTCATTACGCCGGCTACGTGGTCACGGAATGGGGCATCGCTGACCTCTACGGCAGGACGGAGCCGGAGCGGGCTGAGGCACTGATCAAGATCGCCCACCCGAAGTTCCGGGAGGAACTGGAAAAGGCCGGCCGCGAGCGTGGCCTGATCAAGAAGAAAACGTTCTGACGAAGACTGGATTCTGTGCCCGTTCCGGGATTCCTCCGTCCGGGGCGGGTGCAGGCAAAAAGAATCCGGTCCGGCGGGGAGGCTGCCGGGACGTGATCCTGAAGTTCCTGTAACTGAACAGAGGAAGGGCCATGCCCGAGGGGTGTGTCCCTTCCCTTTTTTCTGTGGGAGGTTACGGAATGATTCCTTTTACCGACGAGCAGAAGATGTTGCGGGAGACGATCCGCAGCTTTGCCGAAAAGGAAGTGGCCCCTCTTGCCTATGAAATCGATGAACAGGAGCGCTTTCCCGAAGAGAGCTTCCGAAAACTCGCCGCCATGGGACTGGCGGGTCTGACGGCGCCGGTCGAGTACGGCGGAGCCGGAGCAGGGTACACGGAACTGTGCATCATTACGGAGGAGCTGTCCGCCGTCTGCCTCTCCACCGCCGCCTCCTGGGGAACCCATGTCTGTCTGTGCATGGACAACATTCGCCGGAACGGGACGACGGCACAGCTGGAAACATACCTTCCGCCTCTCTGCCGGGGCGAGAAGATCGGCGGCCTGGCCATGACGGAGCCCTCCGCCGGTTCCGACGTCATGTCCATGAAGCTCCGGGCGGAGGACAGGGGCGATCATTATCTCTTCAACGGGTCCAAGATCTTCATCTCCAACGGTCCCGTGGGAGACGTCTTTGTGGTTTATGCCAAGACGGCGCCGGAAAAGAAGGCCCACGGCGTGTCGGCTTTCATCATCGAGAAGGATTTCCCCGGTTTTTCCCGGGGGAAGAAATTCGAGAAGATGGGGTGGCGGGGTTCGCCGACGGGAGAGTTGATTTTCGAGGACTGCCGGGTTCCCAAGGGAAATCTGCTTGGAGCGGAGAACAAGGGTTTTCTGGTCCTGATGGGCGGCCTCAACACGGAGCGGGTCTGCCTGGGGGCCATGTCCCTGGGGCTAGCCCGGGGGGCCTACGAGGTGGCCCTGAAGTACGCGAAGGAACGGGTCCAGTTCGGAAAGCCGATTGCCGCCTTCCAGCTCATCCAGGCCAAGCTGGCCGACATGGCCATGGAGATCGAACTGGGACGCCTCATCACCTACAAGGGAGCCCTCTTGGCCGACCAGGGAAAGCACCGGGAGATGAACCTGACTGCTGCCTATGCAAAGCTCTACACCTCCGAGGCGGCCATGCGGATCACCACGGAGGCCGTCCAGATTCTCGGTGGTTACGGATACATGAAGGAGTTCCCCGTGGAGCGGATGATGCGCGATGCCAAGCTCCAGACCATCGGCGGCGGGACGTCGGAGATCCAGCGCATGATCATCGCCCGGGAGATCCTGGGCGGCATTGCGGAATGACGGCAGGATTGCGTATGTGCAGAAATGCCGGATTGTGCACTTCTGCACAGGGCGGAAATGCCCCTACAGGTTATCCGGCCTTCGAAACCAATAAATATAATTACAATTTTTCTCCTTCCGCAGATGGTTTGCCTTTTGCAAATGTGCAAAGCGCTGCCCCCGCATGGCCGGGTCGGCGCAGGGGGTAAGTAAACAGGAGGGAGGTTTCGCAATGTCGAAGTACGGCAACAAACTGGCAACTCCGGAACAGGCGGCGGCTCTGGTGAAAGACGGCATGTGGGTGGACTACGGGACGGTCCAGATGCCCCGTGCCTTCGACCGGGCCCTGGCTGCGCGGGCAGGTGACGTGAAGGGTGTCAAGGTGCGCATGCTGGGCCACCTGACCCCCTTGGAGATCATGGAGAAGGATCCGGAAGGCAAGAGTTTCTGGACTGCCAACTGGCATATCCTGGGGCACACCCGACGCTACATCGCCGAAAACCGGGGCACCCACATCCCCTACAATTTCGGGGAGAGTGGCCGGATCTACCGGGAGGACATCGAGGTGGACCTGGCGGTCCAGACGGTGACCCCCATGGACAAGCACGGGTATTTCAACTTCGGACCCCTGAACAATTTTAAAAAGGCCGTCTTCGAGAAGGCGAAGATCCGGGTTGTGGAAGTGGTGGAAGACATGCCCTGGTGCTACGGGGGCTACGACGAGTGCATCCACATTTCCCAGGTGGACCGGGTCATCGAGAACAAGACGGACAAGATCATCACCATTCCCTCCGCACCCGCCTCGGACACGGACCGGGCCATCGCCGCGCACATCGCCGAATTGATCCCCAAGGACGGGCCCTGCCTCCAGATCGGCATCGGCGGCCTTCCCGACACTGTGCTTCGGCTTCTGGCGGACAGCGGCGCCCGGGACATCGGGATCCACACGGAGATGGTGACGGAGGCCATCATGGAGCTTCACGAGGCAGGCCTCATCACGGGCCGCAAGAAGACCTTCCTGCCGGAGAAGATCGTCTGGGCCTTCTCCATCGGCAGCCGCAAGCTCTATGACTGGATCGATCACAACCCGGCCCTGGCCATGTATCCCGTCGATTTCACGAACGATCCAAATGTGATCGCCCTGAACAGGGACCTGATCTCCATCAATGCCGTCCTCGGCGTGGACCTTCAGGGACAGGTCAGCTCCGAGTCCATCGGCTTCCATGAGTATTCCGGGACGGGCGGCCAGCTGGCCTTCGTCCGGGGCGCCTACTATCGATCGACGAAGGGCCTGCCGCCGATCGGATACTCCGGGAATAAATCCATCCTGGCTTTCCACTCCACCTACAAGGACAAGAACGGAGACCTGAAATCCAAGATCAATCCCACACTTCCCCCCGGCGAGATCGTGACGGTGCCGCGGACGGACGTCTCCTTCCTGGTGACGGAGAACGGTGTGGCCTACCTGAAAGGCCTCTCGATTCCGGAACGGGTACTGGCGATCGTGAAGCTGGCCCACCCGGATTTCCGGGACGGTCTCCTGGAGGAGGCGAAGAAGATGCACTGGCTTAATAAGCAGTGGGCCCTGGGCGGATTCTGATAGTCGGGCCGTTGAAAAACGCCCGCTTGCGGCGTTGCCCTCACCCCGAGCCATTCGACGTACGAAAAAGTACGCCTCACGGCTCGGGATTTCGGGCGCCTTGCATTCGGGCATTTTTGAACGGCCCTTGAGGAGGTTATAATCAAGCTGTTGAAAAGGGACCGTCTGCGGCGTTCCCCTCATTCCGTACCGCTCAACGTACAAAAAAGTACGCCTCACGGCTCGGGATTTCGGGCGCCTTGCATTCGGGCATTTTTGAACGGCCCTTGAGGAGGTTATAATCAAACTGTTGAAAAGAGGCCGTCTGCGGCGTTGCCCTCGCCCCGATCGATTCGACGTACGGAAAGGCTGACGGAGAGCCGCCGCGGGCAAGAAAGCGAGTCGACATTCCACCATCGGTGGATGAGGGCCCTGACGGGCCTTCCAATTGAAGAAGGAGGATGGCAATGGATTACGAGCTGTCGGAAGAACTGAAGATGTTGAAGGAGATGGCGTACA
>CAZXMK010000257.1:0-4280 GCA_964641935.1 uncultured Syntrophaceae bacterium | reverse complement strand
TACATGGAGCAGGCCGAAAAACTGCAGAAGCAGGCGGAAGAGGCGGCCCGGGCCGCCCAGCAGGCCGCCGAGCAATCCGCCCGCGAGCCGCAGCCGGGAGGCCAGCCGGGGCCCCAGCCCGGGATGACCCCGGAGCAGGCCAAGGAAATGCAGAAGGCCATGGAGGAGATGCGCAAGGCCATGGAAAAGCAGCAGCGGGAGTCGCGCTGATCCAGGGCTGAGAAAAGGGGACAGGTTTCAACCCTGTCCCCCCGGAAGGCAGAAAAAGGTTCGTTTTTTCAGAGCAGCATGAAAAAGCGGACCTTTTTTTATGGGAAACAGGATGGTCATATTAACCATTTTTTAAATTATATAAGTATCTATAATAATGATTGACATTATAGAATGCATATTCTAATAAACGCGCATGGGACGCAAGGCGCACTTTACCAATGACCAGTTTGCCGATGCCGCCCTCGATCTGATCGCCGAGGGAGGACCGAAGGCCGTGACCATCGCCGCCATCGCGGCGCGGATCGGGGCGCCCGTGGGTTCCGTGTACCACCGGTTCCAGTCCCGGGAGCGCATCCTGGCGGAGGCATGGCTACACCTGGCCGAATCGTTCCAGGAGGGCTTCATCGCCCTGCTGGACAAGGACGACGCCGTGAACGCGGCGCTCTTCACTCCCCGCTGGGTCCGGCGCCATCCAAGGGAGGCAAGGGTGCTGCTCCTTTACCGCCGGGACGAACTGGTTGCGGGACCGTGGCCCCAGGAAATCCGGCGCCGGGCCGAAAAGCTGGAGGGGGATCTCCAGTCGGCCCTGGCGGCCTTCTCTCTTCGCTTCTTCGGATCGCCGGAGAAGTCCTGTATCCGGCGATCCGTTTTCGCGCTCATCGACGTCCCCCTGGCAGCGGTGCGCCGTCCCCTGGAAGAGGGCCGCCTGCCCGCACCGGCAGTTCACACCCTGATCCGGGAAACCTGTGAATCCATCATGAGGAGGAAGACATGAAGGTTCTGAACATCCACGAGCGGAGCATGAAGGTGGAACCCGCGGAAGCGGGGGGAGCCATTGACGGCCTGTCCGGCCGGGAAGACTTCCTGTGGCCCCGACACCGCTGGCCGGCCATGCGGTTTGACGGCCCCCTGGCCGTGGGCGCCTCGGGCGGGCATGGCCCGATTCGGTATTCCGTCTCGGAATACATCCCGGGGAGGCGGGTCGAGTTCCGCTTCAGCGGGGTGGGAGCGGTGGCGGGCCTGGACGGCCGCCACTTCTTCGAGGTCATTCCCCGCAAGGGCCACGTGGTGCTCCGCCACGTGGTGGATGCCGAGTGCGACTTCAAAAGCTGGTTGAGATGGCATTTCCTCATCGGTCCGCTCCATGACGCCCTGCTCGAGGACGCCCTGGCCGGTGCGGACCGCCGGCTGGCCAACAGCGAGGCGAAGCTGCCGGACTGGAGCCCCTGGGTCCGGTTTCTCCAATGGAGGCTCAGAAAGAAGATGCAAAAAGCCACCGCCTCCCGCTGAGTCCCCCGACCGCCTCCTCCGGGAGAAGAAGCCGCCTTCCTCCGGTTGACGGACCGGCGGAGGCGCGGTATCGTGGAGCCCGGTTTCGGAGTCCCATTCCGGGACCGAATCTTCTTCCGGGACGGGTCATGCCGAGCGTCGAGCAACTGATAAAAATCCGGGAGGCCGCCGATTACGTCTGCAATGGACTGATGTGCGGCTGCATCCAGATGTCCGTCGAGGCGAGCCAGGCCCACAAGGAGCTGGTAGACCGGTACTTCTTCGAGCATTCGGACTGCGTGGACCCTGGCGAATACGAAGAAGCGCGGCTCAACATCTTTCATTTCATCGACCTCGTCGACCGGGCGATCTCGGAACGGAAGAAAGCGGGGCCGCGATGAAAAAGTCGACCGCGGAGCTGGCGGCACGCCTGGCCCGCGGGCCGGTACACCGGCTGGTGCACGCGCCGGAGGGCGAGTTCATTGTCGTTTTCAATCCGCGGGCGGCGTCGTGGGTCTCCCGGCGCCTGACGAAAGAGGCGATCCGCGGGATCCGGCGGGAACTGGCCCCTTCCCTGGAAATCCCCCTGACGAAGGAGGGGTTTGCCCGGGCCGCAGACCGGAAGACCGGAGGGGAGCGGGACGAGACGCACTACGACACCGTCTGGATCCGAGACGCCGTATGGGTCTTTTTCGGCCTCCGGGAGCGCACCGAAAAGCGGCGGGACGCGAGGCGTCTTCTCCTGGCGCTGTGGGACTACTATGCCACGCCGGCCCAGTTGTGGCGGTTCGACGACGTCATCGCCCATCCCCGCCTGGCTGCCGATATGATGCGGGTGCCCCGCATCCGCTTCGACGTCCACCCCCATGGTCCGGATGACGTCCTTGATGACGAAGGGCGGCCCCAGGTCTGGAACCACCGGCAGAACGACGCCCACGGCCTCTTCCTGATCGCCCTGGCGGACGCGGTCCGACAGGGCCTGATTGTGGCGGAGGACCTGAACGGGGCCCGGGGAGGCGTTCTGCTTCGTTTCCCATCCTTTTTCAATCGAATCCGTTTTGCTTCCTGTGAGGACGCAGGGGCGTGGGAGGAGCTGGAGCGGCGGAACACCTCGAGCATCGGGCTGGTCACACATGCCCTGGAGTCGTGGAGACGGCTGCTGTATGCCCGGGATGGAAACGGGGGCGAGGCGTTTCGCGTCCGCTTCCGGGGTCTTCTCGATGCCTCCGGCCGCCTGTGGAAGGATGCTTGGCGGGCGGAGGCCCTGGACCGGCTGATCGCCCGCGGGCTGAGGACCGTCCGGCGCCAGCTTGCGCTGGGCGGGGAGTCGCCTGACTATGATCCGCACGATGTCCGGTTCCGGGGGGCCGATGCGGCGCTCCTGTTCCTCCTGGTCCCGTCGCCGCTGGAGGGGCTGCGGGAGAGGGATCTCAGGCAGGCGATCTCCATCGTGGAGACCCTGCGGGGACCCGCCGGGATCCTGCGGTACCGGAACGACAGCTACCAGTCGGGCAACTACTGGATCCGTCGACCGGGGAAGAAATCGGAAATCCCGCGGGAAGGCGGTACGGAGAATGCGTCTTCCCGGGACGCCTTCCTCAGGCGAGGGGAGAACCTGATCCCCGGGACCGAGGCCCAGTGGTTCTTCGACAGCATCCTGGCCCTGGCCCGGCTGCAACTCGCCGCGACGGCGCGGGACGCAAGGCGGAGGGAGCAGGACCTCTTCCTGGCGACATTGCACCTGAAACGGGCCCTGGGCCACCTGACCGGGTCCTTCGACGGAGGGCCCATCCTGGCGGCCAACGGGGAGGCCCTGGATCCACTGCTTCCCCCGGAGAGCATCAACACGGTGATCCTGGGAAGGCGGTCCTACTGGCTTCCCTCCCCGATCACGCCGCTCAACTGGGCCAGGGCAGCCCTGGACATGGCCCTCCGCCGCTGCGAGACGGAGGTCTTCCCATAGCGGTGTATCCGCTTGGACGGCGGGAACGGTTCACCGGCTTATTTTCCCGTTCTGTCTGTCAATGGTCGGAGGTGGAGGGGATCCGGATGATGTTGAGGCGGTCCTCCAGGCCGACGGCCCGGAATTTGTCGGCGACGATCGCCTCGAGGGTGCGGCTCGTGTCCGTCGCCGGCCGGGGGGTCGTGCACATCAGGACAAGACGCCCGCCGTAGCGGTAGAAGCTGGCCTGGACTGCCTCGTGGGCCATGCGGACCACAGACGACAGCGTCAGGTCCCGCTCGTCGACGACCAGGGCGCGGGTCCGGATCATGAACCGGACGTAGGCCGGCAGCCCGTAGTAAGCGGCAAGCCGCTCCCCGAGGTAGGGGTGGTAGGCGTCCATGAAGTCCTTGTCCAGAATCCCCCCCTCGTCTCCCAATGTTTTCCGGTAGACCAGAAGACCCTTCCGGCCCATCTCCAGGAGCATCCCCCCCAGTTCCGCTCTTCGCACCGCCTCCTCCCGGAATCCCATCTGGACTGCCAGGACCTGCGCCATGACGGACGTGGCGTAGGAGCGGGCGAACAGGAGCTCCAGTTCCTCGTCGCCGCGGCCGTGGTGACGAACGGCGAGTGTGAGAATCAGGGCCTTGACGTGGTGGAGGCCAAGGCGGTTCACGACTTCGAAGAACGTCTTGGCGTCTCCCCGGCGGAGTGTTCCGAGATAGACCGAGTTGGCGATGCTGAAGAGGGCGAGGGAGATTTCATCGCCGATTTTGCCCCGCAGGGCCTCGATCTCGTTCCGGGAGGCGTCGGGGTTGTCGAGGGTCCGGAAAATCTCCGGCTGGAGGAACCGGTC
>CAZXMK010000256.1:0-4286 GCA_964641935.1 uncultured Syntrophaceae bacterium | reverse complement strand
GTCCGTCTGCCCTGTTTGATGGAAGCGGTCAGGCCGGAATCGATCCTTCCTGCCCATGGATGTCCGTTCTCCGTTTCCGGTCCATTCGGTGTTGGACGGCACCTTGCCGGCTCCAACTGCAGGCAATGTCGCACAACACGATGGAAAGGTCCAGTTGATTGACGTTTGCCGGAAGAGCCCTGGATGGACTCCGCTGCCGGACGGGGACACCCTTCACTGCAGCCGCTCGAAGAGCCTGAACGCGGCATCCATGGCCAGCTCTCCGCCGATGCCGTGCAGGCCCGTGTCGGCGCTGCAATGGTAAAGGTCACGAATGTACGGGTCGACGATCGGCGGACGGTTCCCGCCGACCTGGCCGATGATCTGGCCGATTCCGATCACGGAGCCCTCTTCGCTGCCGAAGTGGTCGATGTCCTTCGGAGTCGTCGACACGGTCCAGAGGATGTGCCGCCGGATGTCGGGAAACACGACCTCCAGCGAGTTCATGATCGCCTGCTCCCATTTTTTCCAGACGGCAACGTCGGAGTTGCACGGCAGTTTCGCCGAGGCGCCTGCGATGATCAGCTGTTTCCCCTCCGGGGCGGCCTCCGGATCCATGTTCGATACGATGGGAATCATCAGGCAGGGGGCCATGTCCGGCAGATCTCCCGTCTCCTCGATGTTCCTTTCAAATTCGCTGAGATCACTCCGGCCGATATAGAAGATCATGGAATCGTTCGATATCTTTTCATTCAGCGCGATCTGAAGGACGGAGGTGCTGTAGGAATATTTGTAACGGTTCACCCTGTCCGTGAATTCAGCCGGATACGCATCCCCTCCGACGAGTTGATTCACCGTGTCCTTCACGGTTGCGTTGCTGATGACGATGTCCGCCCCGATTCTTTCGCCGTCTTCCAGAACGACCCCCGTCGCCCTGCCGTCTTCCACGATGATCCGCCGGACGCCTGTTCCCGTCCGGACCCTGCCGCCGCGCTCCCGGATGATCCGGCAATAGGCCTCGGGAACGGCCACGGTGCCGCCGATGGGATAGCCGACCGCCTTGTTCCTCCATATTTCGTTCTGGCACCGGGCATACTCGCCGATGGGCGTTTCGTCATCCCGGGTCACGAAGTATATGGACGTGAAAAAACCGATCAGCCCTCTCGCCAGGTCCGAATCCACGTATCGGCTCACATAGTCCGCGATGCTGACGCCGTTCAGCCTGTCGCAGTCCGCATCGGACAGTTGGGAGATATCGAAGAAGAACTTCATGAACCGGTCGGACTCTTCCTTCGTGAATCCCATTTTTTCCGCATCGTAGGGGAACCGGACCCGCTGCCCCTTGAAATTGACGACGGGCGAAGGCTTCACCGCGTAGCGCCACTTCACGTAATCGGGGCAGCCGCAGATATCGAGGGCCCTTCCGAACGGCCCTCTGTCGCAGTTCGCCAGCATGTGGCAGCCCACGTCCAGTTTGAATCCCTCGTTCTGATAAGAGGCGAATCGGCCCCCGATCAATCTCGACTTCTCGATCAGCGTTACGTTGCATTTTCCGGTATTCGCCAGCAAGGCGCCGACGGCGCTGCCTCCTACCCCGCTTCCGACAATGACCACGTTTTTCGGCGCCACATCTCACCTCCGCAGAATTCCCGCTGTCGCTTCCATTCGGTTGGGTTGATGAATTGCCGGTCTGGTCCGGGATTCCCTGGAACCACCGTCAGTTCCCCCCGCCGCCCTTGAAGAACAGATGGATCCGTTTGAGCGGCTGCGATATGACTCTGACGAGAAACCCCACTTCCTTCAGGAAGCGGGGTTTCTCGTCCACTCGCATACCGGCGGCATGAAGACGACGCTCAGGTCCCGATTTTTGCATACGCATTACTTGACCGTTCCTGCGCGGAAGGGGTTCGCAACGGATCCTTCATAGCATTTGGAAATGTCCCGGAATCAATTTCCTCCCTGCTTCACCCCCCTTTCAAGGGGTCACGGCGATGGTGCACCCGCCGCTGTCGATCCACTCCCGGGCGCTCTGGTAGATTTTCCCCGCCTTTGCCCGGTAACAGGCGTTGCTGCACATGTCGATGACCTGCGCCAGCGTTGCGTCAACCAGGGCATCCGTCGCATCGCCGGGCTTGCGCTGAAGGAGGGCTCCCCGTGTATCGGGGGATTTCAGGACGCCGGCGATTTCCGTGCAGCTCTTCGTCGTGGCTGCCGCAGTCGCCTGGCATTGGGCGATGATGTCATACATTGCGAGGCAGGCCTGCATCCGCAGGTCCTGGGGAGCGGTTTCGGCATGCGCGAGAACGGGACAAAGAACCAGAAGCACAGCGATTTGCCCGGCGGTGCGGACCTTCTTCAAGCAGCCTCTCATCGGTTCTCCTCCTTTTCAAGGATGGGGACTCCCGATCACCGTAGCCTGGATCCCGCTACGCCGCTGTCCTGACGGCAAACGGCGGAAGGTTCCATGTCCGCGAGTCCTTTACCTGCAGACTGCCCGGCCCAACGAGTCGTACACCGTGCCGGGCCCGCAATCATAGGCCGCCGGCTTTTCAGACGTCGCCCGTTTCAAGACGTTCCCGGATTTGTCGTATATCGCATACTGCATGATCCTGTATCTTCTTTCCCAGCAGTCGATCTCGTAGAGGATCACATCCCGATACATTTTGTCTTTGATCTCCGGGAAGGTTCCGCCCATGGACTCAATCGCCTCTTTCGAAAACACCAGGTTCACCCACACCCGGACCTTGCCGTCCTTCAAACGGTGGATGGAGTCCCGCGCATAATAATAATCGCCCCCCGTGAATTTCCCCAGGAAGACAACATCTTCCGCCCTGGCGACACCGGGAGGGAAATGCACTGCCGCAAACACGGCGACGATCGTCAACACGTAAAACGCACATTTCGTTTTCATCATGCCCCTCACGCCTTGCCGCTCGTATCTCTTCCTCAGCCCGGAGCCCTTCATCCTGCATGGCCGCCGTTCAATTCCAAGGGCCGGGACCGTCGTTGTTCCCGCTCAGGCCTTTTCCCTGAGCGTCTGGATCTGCATGTCTTTATTCTTCCACAACTCCTGCACCCATTTGTGCATCACGTCGCGAAAAGAAGGATCTTCCTCGTAATCACCGTGCATCAGATGTTTTGGTATTTCAATTGTTTCCATGCGCACCGTGATCCGTTTGACGTTCCCGCAAAGAAACTCCCAGAAGGTCGGAATCCCGTCCGGATAAAAAATGGTGATATCCAGGAGCGAGTTGAATTTCTCTCCCAGTACGTTCATGGCAAGCGCCAGGCCCCCGGCCTTGGGACGCAGGAGGAATTGGTACTCGCTCTTCTGCCGGTCGTGCTTTTCTTTCGTGAAGCGTGTTCCTTCCAGAAAATTCATCACGCTGGTGGGAATCTCGGCAAATTTCTCACAGGCCTTGCGCGTTGCCTCAAAATCCTTTCCTTTCTGCTCGGGATGCTTTTCCAGGTATTCGGAGCTGTGGCGATACAGGAAAGGGTAATCAAGAGCCCACCAGGCAAATCCCATCAGGGGAACCCGGATCAGCTCTCTCTTGATGAAGAATTTCAGCAGGGGAATGCGGCGATTCAAGAGGTGCTGCATGACGAGAATATCGACCCAGGATTGATGATTGCTGACGACCAGGTACCATCCGTTGTAATTCAGCCCTTCGATCCCCTGGACGTCCCAGTGTGTTTTTTGTGTGAGGCTCATCCATCCGCTGTTGCAGGCAATCCAGTTTTCTCCGATCCAGTGAAGAATCCTGTTCAGCACCCGGCGCAGAGGCGGGATGGGCAAAAGGAATTTCGGAACGCTGAATACGAACAGAATGGACACCCACACCAGCACATTGAGACACAGAAGAAATCCCGCGATGATTCCCAGAATGGTGGACGGCAGAAAATTCAGCATGAATCAGACCCTTTCCTCCGGATATTATTGCTGCACCTTACAATCATTTGCTTCTGGAGTTTGTTCGTGAGGTCAAAAGACTGCGAAGACCGGCACAGCCATCGCAACTTTCTTACGTGAACCGGCAGGTCTCGTAAAGAGGAAACCAGGGGCAGCCTGAACGGATCCCTGGAGAATATCATTCTTTCGGGAAGGCGGGACCGTCTCCGGTCCTGCCTTCCCGCGCATTTATTTTTTATTTAACCCGGAATGCACCGGCCGGGATCTGGTCTTCCGGCGCATGGACGTAGCCCCTGATTTCCATGCATTCACGGATTCTCTGGTCGATCATGTCCGTGTCGCCGGCCTTGCCCATGTCCCGGCTGTAGGTCACGGCGGCCTCTTCGCATTCGAA
>CAZXMK010000255.1:0-4301 GCA_964641935.1 uncultured Syntrophaceae bacterium | reverse complement strand
GGCTGCTGATCTGCCCCTGGAGGATGAGGCCGGAGAACACGAGGCTCTTGTAGCCCGATCCGGCGTACCGCGCCGTGACGCCGTGCTCGGCGAGACGGTCCGCGTACCCGTCGAGGAAGGAGACGACGTTCGTGATGGTCCGGGAGTCGTCGCTCTTCAGCTGTACGATCATGTTGGCGGATCTGTACTCGTTGTCCACCACCTTCCAGAGATTTTCCGGATCCCCGGACATTTCGTAGAGCAGCAGGTACTGGGCCGTCATCTCGCGGCTCTCCGGCACCGTGTCGAATTCTTCCCGATCCTCGTGCATCACCTTGTTCATGCGCGCCAGGTAATCCGCGATGGATACCGAGTCGCCGACCTTGTCCCGGGTTTCGACGCTCTCCTGGATTTCCAGCATGAGCCGGAGGAGGCCGGGATCCTTGAAGGCGTCGGCGTCCCGAGCTTCCAGGATGACGTTGAGCGTGGAGGTTCCGCCGAACCGGGCGTTCATGAAGGCGTCGGTCCGGACGATGTCGCTGTCCCGCTCGAAATTGTCCAGGAAACTGGTGTTGATCCATACCCGGGTAATACCGAAGATCGCGAGGACGATCACGAGGAGGCTGATTCCGAGCACGGTCTTCGGCCGCTTAAGGACGGCGTCCGCGAACCGGGCGCCGAACCCGCCGGAGCCCGCGGCCGCCGACCCGCTCCGAGCCGGCTTTACCCGGGGCGTTCCCGCTCCGAACAGGACGATACCCGCCGGAACCAGGAGCATGGATAGGAGCAGGGCCGCGAGCACGCCGAAGGCGGCGAACAGGCCGAAATACTTGACCGGATACACCTGGGAGGTAGTAAGGGAGACGAAACCTGCCATCGTGGTGAGTCCCGCGAAGAGGACCGGATTCCAGATGACGTCGATCGCGTTCTCGGCGATTTCCTCCCGGGTCGAGCCGGGATGCTCCCGGGTGAAGTAATCGATCTGGTTGTAGATATGGATGGCATAGGCGACCCCGATGGCGATCAGCATCACGGGAATCATGATGGTGACCGTGTACACGGGGATGCCCAGGAGAACCATGAGGCCGAAGGTCCAGACCGTGCTGACCAGGACGACGGACAGGGAGATGAGAGTCCGGAGCAGGCTTCGGAGCACGATAAACAGGGTCGCGGCGATCACCAGGATGACCAGCGGACCCATACGGGCCATGTCCTTGGGACCCAGGATGGCCATGGTCCCCTCCACGATGGGGCGCCCCGCGACGTGGATGGTCTCCGGTCCCTCGAACTGTTCCGCCAGGGCCAGGATCTTGTCGTAGAGGTCCCGCGAGAATTCCCCGTCCGCCAGGTCCACCAGGACGAGAGCCGTGCGCTCGTCGGAGGATACCAGGCGGCCCCGGACCATCTCGTTGGCGCGTACGTCGTCCCGGATCCGGTCGCAGGCGGCCTGGTCTTGCGGTGCGTCGGTATAGAAATCCCGGACGTCCAGGCCGTCCTCGGTTCCCAGGATGTTCTCCGCCGTGTGGAGGGAACGGATGTCCGACTCCTCGATCTCGTCAAACCCGGCCAGGGCTTCCTCGATGAGTATGAGTTTTTCCAGGGTGTCGGGATTGAAGATCGACTCCGGGTGTTCAACCGCCACCAGGATCGCGTCCCGGATCAGGAACCGCTCCTCCGCCTCGTCGCTGAACACGAAGGCCGGGTGGTCCCGGGGCATGTATTCGTCCAGATCCGTCTCCATGCGCATCCGGGAGCGGATCAGGATGCCCGATGCGGCTACCAGGGCCAGCACCACCAGGAAGACCGCGACGGGACGCCGGGAAGCCCATTTGTAGAACGGTTTCATACGTACTCCTTATTGTAGTGCGAGTTATCGATAACTCGCCATTCGGGAAAAACAAGTACCGCCATGTCGCCGCCGCCCTCGGCGGTTCCAGGCGTCAACCTTTCAAGACCTTCATCGCCGATTCCAGGTAGGATCTCGTTCGCGCGATCAGGTCGAAATTGTGGCCCCTCAGATTCCAGAGGGAGACGAGAAGCCGGAATCCCCCCGCCAGCATCAAGGCGGCGGCTTCCGGTTCGAGGTCGCGGCGGAAATCCCCGGAGGCCCGGCCCTTCTCGATTTCCCTCCGCAGGAGTTCCTGGGTGTTCGAGACGATGGCTCCCACCCGGGAGTGCAGGGTCGGGTCGTTCCGGAACAGGTCTTCGGAAAAAAGGACCGCCGTCAGGGCGGGACGCTCTGCGAAGCGGCGGGAATGGGACTCGAGGAAGGACGCGAGGACTTCGGCGGATCCCCGTCCCGTCCGCCGGGCGGATTCGAGGGACTGGGCGCTGACGGTCTCCATCTCGCCCACGACGGCCGAAAGGATCTCCGACTTGGAAGTGAAATGACGATACAGGGCCGGTTCGCTGATCCCCACGGAAGCCGCGATCCGCTTCATCGTCAGCTCCTGGATACCCGATTCATCGATCCGTTCCAGGGCGGCGTCCAGGATCTCCCGTTGACGTTCGCTGAGCGACAAGGCGGCCTCCTTTCTTTGGAGTTAGTTATCAATCACTAATCTATAGGAATCCTTTACAACTGTCAATGCTTTTTTGAAGTTCACGGTCGTGATGCAAGGCCGGGGTCCTTTGAATGCCACCGAGGAACATGGGCCTGTCCACCAGGCGGGATTCTTCGTCGCTTCCTTGACTTTCTTGAGATGTATCGACGATGGGCAGGATCGGATGATGAGAGAACCGGATATCTCCGAATCCCTTACTCCGTATCCTGTCTATCCTTCTTCCATCCTGTTCATCCTGTCAGGATCCATTCTGGAAGCCTCAGTAGTACAGCTTCCGGATCAGCTTCTCGTCCTTCTTCCAGTCCGGCTTGACCCGGACCCGGAGGGACAGGACCACCGCGTACGGGAAGATGTCCGCCAGGTCCCGCTCGGCCTCCTCCCGGATGCGCCGGATCGTGGCGCCCTTGGCGCCGATCAGGATGCCCTTCTGGCTTTCCCGCTCCACCACCAGGTCCGCCTCGTAGACCAGGGCCCCGTCCTCCCGGCGGCCCGAGTCCCGGTAGTCCACGTACACCGCGTGGGGCAGTTCCTCCCGGGTGTGCAGCAGGACCTTCTCCCGCACCATCTCCGCGATCCGGAACACGGGTTCCTGATCCGTGTAGTACTCCTCGGGGTACCAGGCGGGCCCTTCGGGGGCGCGCCCATAGAGCCGGGCCAGGAGTTCCGGGGTTCCCGCCCCGGTCAGGGCGGATATCTCCAGGGCTTCCATCCCGGGCAGGGAATCCGCCAGGAAGGCGCGGGCCCTCCCGGGGTCGGCGTTTTCCGCGTCCGTCTTGTTCACCGCGGCCACGGTCTTCGCCGCGTAGGGAGCCAGGAGGGCGGCGATGGCCTGTTCCTCCCGGCCCGGTGCCCGGGTGGAGTCCAGGACATAGAGGACCAGGTCCGCCTCGCCCAGGGCCTCCCGGGCCAGATCCCGGAGGCGCTGGTTCAGGCGCTGCTCCGAGTCGTGGATCCCCGGGGTGTCCAGGAAGACCAGTTGGCCCTCCGGGCGATTCACGATCCCCCGGATGGTGTTCTTGGTGGTCTGGGGGACCGGGGAGACGATGGACACTTTCTGGCCACACAGGGCGTTCATGAGGGTGGACTTTCCGCTGGACGGCCGGCCGACCACGGCCACGAAGGCGCTCTTGCTATGCATAGGTCTCCTTTGTGTCGCAATCGCTCAGGGAACCGCAAGGTTCTCGAGCAATTGCGGAGCAGGGTGCGGACAAGCTTCGAATGCGTCAGCACCCCGCTAGACTACGTCCCCGAAGGGCAGGCCGGGGTACTTCCTGCCGGTGAACAGCTCGAACTGGACTTCCCCCTGGGCGCGGAGCATCCCCAAGCCGTTGGCCACGGCGCAGCCGGCCTCCCGGGCCCGGCGCATGACGGGGGTTTCCTTGGGGTTGTAGATGATGTCCACCAGGGCTTCCGAGCCCGTGAACTCGTACCATTCCAGGGGATCCCCCGGGACTCCCCCCTCCATGCCCACCGAGGTGGTCTGCACGATGAGGTCGTTGTATCGGCCCAGGAGTTCCACGGCCCGCTCGTTCATCCCCGACCACTCGAAGCCGTGACGCTCCGCCAGCCGCTTGGCCTTGTACATGCCCCGGTTCACCACGCAGGCGGAGGCCCCCAGCTTCTGCAGGGCGTAGGCCACCGCCCGGGCGGAGCCCCCGGCCCCGATGATGGCGGTTCGGACGCCCTTGAGGTCCGGGCGCTTGAGGAAGTCCAGGGCGCTGCGCTCGAAGCCCGCGGCGTCGGTGTTGGTTCCGTACC
>CAZXMK010000254.1:0-4311 GCA_964641935.1 uncultured Syntrophaceae bacterium | reverse complement strand
TGCCCGACGATCTCCTCTCTTTTGTACCCGCTCACTTCGAGGCCTTTCTCGTTGATGTAGAGAACCTCGCCCTGGGTGTTCGTGCGGATCACGACGTCGGGGATGGCCGCGATGAGCCGGGTGGAGAACTCCTCGCTTTCCCGGAGCGCCTGGTTCTGCTGCCAGATCTTCTTCGATTTCTCCCAGCTGTTGAACCGCAGCCGGTCCAGGAGAAAAATGAAGAACGCCGTGACCACGATCGCGACCAGGAGGTCGTTCAGGCTGTAGCGCGACCGGATGGAATCGAAATACATCCCTTTCGCGAAGCAGGTGCTGAAAAAAACCATGACCGATAGTGCGAGGATCGACCAGGCCGCCCGCCGGGGGATCGGGATGAGGGCCAGCAGCGTGGTGACGAGAAGATAACCGCCGAGGTACGCGGGGTCGGCCTTGGACAGGCCGGTGATCGCCGCCGTTGTGATCTCGAGATAGCCGCTGATGATGATCAGGAAAAGCAGGCTGTAGGGTTGGAATCGCCTGAAGCCCTGCAGGATCAGAACGGTCAGGCCCACCACGGAGAAGCCGATCCGGAGCGCAATGATGAGCGGCTCGTTCGGGTGGAGCTGCCGGTCGATGGGAATATATGGGAGCAGGGCGAAAACGGCAATCAGGGAGACGATGAAGACAATCTTGCCGCACTGGTCGTTGAGTTCCTGAAAGAAAGTCTCCTTGTAGTCGGATGCACCGTTCCAGGAAATGAACGGAACGCGGAGCCGCTCCCAGATGGATGGCTGGCTATTCAATTTCCCCTCCCACGCATGGTGTGAAAAACATGGAGAATGTAAATGGATTGTGCCGGCTATGCAACGTGAAAATGAGGAATGGAGCCCTTGGGGAACGAGGCGAAGCCGGCGGTGGAGTCCGCCACCCGGGCCGCGGAAGCGGAATCGCTGCCTGTGGCTTGGGCCGGGAGTGCCGGAGGAGCGTTTCCGCGAGCAGGTCCCTCTCCCCGTCGTATGCCGTTTCGAAGGCCGGGAATTCAGCGGGCTGTCCGGCTGGATTCCGGATGGCCTCCATTCCCTTTCTGTAGAGCTTCTTCATGGTCGGCCCGACGCGGCGCCGGTTTCCGCCGGGGCCTGTGCTTTTTCTCCTGGAAAGGCCACAGGCCGGTTGCAAAACCGAAATATCTCTCTATAATGCCCCCTGCAGGCTCCCCGTGAGGATACGAAATTTTGCGCGATTCCGAAAGGTTGGAAATGGCGTACAAGGACATGGACGACGGCCGGCTGGCCATGCAGATCTTCTCCGGCGAAGACCGGTTGGGGGTCGATTTCCTGAACGAAGTGAAGCGGAGGAAGGAAGCGATGCTTCCGCTCCTGTGCGAGGTTCTTTTCCACGAGGAGAACTACAACTGGGAGGACGGCCGGGGTTGGGGCGTGATCCACGCCGTTCATCTTCTGGGCATCCTGGCGGACCTGCGGTCCATCGACGCCCTCCTGGAGGCCTCCGGGTTTGCGGCGGATCGGCAGATCGACTGGATCGCCGAGGCCCTGCCCGAGTGTTATGCCCGCCTCGGTCCGGCGGCCATCGGGCACCTGAGGGATCACATCAGGGCCAATGTGGTTCATGGCGAGCCTTACGTGGTCAACGAGATCCTGGGGTTGTGGAACATCTGGCACGACCGCATCGACTTCCGGGAGGGAATCGAGGCGTTTCTCCTGGAACTCCTCATGGAGACCGCCGGGGATTGTATCATTCGGACGAACCTGATGGCCGATTTCGCCCAGGCCGGGCGGCGCGACCTGAAGACCCTGTTCCGGCATTACTACGAGCGGGGCGAGGCGGACCTGGAGACGGTGACCTGGGAAGACCTGGAGTCGTATTTCGAGGACAGGCCGAACCCGCCCGCCTCGCGGAGGGGCCTGGAGGATTTTTACGATTCCGACGCCATTCGGGAGCGGGAGCGGCACTGGACGATCCACGAGGCCATGTTCCGCCAGCGCGGCTGGGAGGACTGGCTCCTGGAGAACATGGACCGGATCGGCCTGAAGGAACCCTGCCCCTGCGGTTCCGGCGGCCTTTTCGAGCAGTGCCACCTTCCCTGGGCGGAGCGGGAGCGGGACCGGCTCCTGCAGGAGGACGACCTGGCCCAGACGCGCCGGAAGGCCCGGAGCTTCGTGAGTCAGGAGAGGGCGGAGGAGACGGCCCTGCGCCGGTTTCTGGCGGCCCGGGGGCAGGCTGACCTGTTTCCCCTCATCAAGCGCAGGGCCCTGGAGATCGTCCGGGCGACCACCAGCAAATCCCGCAGCCGGAGCTTTACAGCCGCCTTCCAGACGTTTTTTGGCCAGGTGGAATTCCGGTCGAAGGACGAGTTCAACGAATTCATGGACCACCTGACCGCCTACTACAATGCCCTGACGGCCCAGTACGAGGAGCATACGGGCGGCGGGAGACGCCTGCACTGACCCCTGACGCGCCGCGGATGGATATGGAAAAGACGCACGGCTCCGCCGTCGCGTCCCGCACCCGCTGTCGTCGGCGCCGGCAGGGCCGGGGTTGATGCAGGGAAAGACGCACATCATGAAGTCGACACCCCGGAGAGCTGGGTATTCATATCCCACCCAGGAGAAAGGAGACAGTCATGAAGGGAAATAAAACGGAGCGCAGGATTCGGGGAACTGCATTCTGGACGGCGATCGCCATTGCAGTCCTCGCCGGCCTCGTACTGGTCATGCCGGCCCACGCACTGCCCGGGGGAAGCTACAGCAAGACTTGCAAAGACTGCACGGATGACGGACAGGAACTCGTGTGCCAGTGCAGCTACAAGGGAAAGTATTCCGGCACCTCGATCCACTACGGCATGTGCGAATCCGGCAGCGTGACCAACACCCGCAGCAAACTGACCTGCACCGCCAGGGGGAGTTTCCGCAGGTCGTGCAAGGACATCTCCTGGAACGCGTCCCGCCTGCAGGCCGTCTGCAAGACCAAGAAGGGCAAGTGGAACGGCACGGTTCTGAGCGGCTGGTCTTCCTGCGAGGGCGACATTGCCAACTGCGACGGCGCCCTGACCTGCGGCGGATGCCCGTAAGCCGGGACGCCCGCCCGCGCCGGATCATTGCCCGGCACGAGAACATCCATGGTGCCTTTTTTTATGCCTGAATCGAAATACCGGGCTGGCGGGACGGAGAGCGACGTCCATCCCGGGAACTTTATAAAGGAATTCGCTGTACCCCCCCGGGACATGGTACACGCCGGGCCGGCAATGCGAACGATACACTCCCGGGAGGCCGCATGAAACGGGACGTGCCGATTCTTGCCGCCCCGGATCCGGAGCGGGTTTCCCGGGTCCGGGAGATGTTCGGGGACATCGAGGGCCGCTACGATTTTCTGAACCGCCTGCTGAGCCTGCGCCGCGACGTGGCCTGGCGGCGCTTCACCGTCCGCCGGATGCGCTTTCCCCGGACCCGGCGCATCCTCGACGTGGCCACCGGGACGGCCGACCTGGCCGTCGAGGCGGTGCGGCACCATCAAGAGATTCAGGCGACAGGCCTGGATTTCGTCCCCGGGATGATCGAGGGTGCCCTGCATAAGGTCGGCGAGGGCGGGCGGATCCGGCTGCTCCTGGGAGACGCCCTGAACCTGCCCTTCACCGCGGATTCTTTTGATGTCGCCGCCGTGGCCTTCGGCATTAGGAACATGCCTGACCGGCTCGGGGCTCTCCGGGAAATGGCCCGGGTGGTCGTCCCGGGCGGACAGGTCATGGTTCTGGAGATGCACCTGCCGGAGATCCCCGTGGTCCGTCCCTGCTACCGGTTCTATCTCTGCCGGATCCTGCCCCGCCTCGCCGGCGCCCTGTCGGGCAACCGGGAGGCCTACCAGTATCTCTCCGAGTCCATCGTGGCCTTTCCCCCGCCGCGCATCTTTTCTAACATGATGCGGAGCGCCGGGCTGGAGGCGGTGGAATGCCACTCCCTGACCCTCGGCGTGACCTGCCTGCACGTCGGCCGAAAGCCGGGGCGATAAGCGAATATTCCGGATCCGCCAGACGGATCGGAGGGAATGGTCTTATTTGTTTTATTGATTTGACATATAGCGAATCATCATATATCCCGCCATATCTGACCGGCTGAAACAGCAATACCAAGAAGATCAGACGGATTCCCGGCCTGTTCCTCCGTGGGTCGGGAAAAAAGCATGTTCTCTGCCGGACGGAATTCGTTGTCAGCGGGAGGCACGCGGCCGGAAGGAGTGAGCCGGGCGGTGCAGGCAGGAGACAGCATGCGCGAAATCGTCGACGCCAGGGGCCTGGCGTGCCCCCAGCCGGTGATCCTG
>CAZXMK010000253.1:0-4326 GCA_964641935.1 uncultured Syntrophaceae bacterium | reverse complement strand
CCCAATGCACCTTAAACAAGCCCATTTGCTGTCTTGACTATGGGGAGCACCTCAGATCCCGGTATTTCCCCACCGAGGCCAACAGCATCTCATAAAGGGTAATCCGGGGAAAATCGATGTTTTTCGGAACCTTTTCGGGCCATCCTGCCTCGGGCTGCAGCCAGGGTTTCGATTCATCCACACGATGCAGATTCTGACTCGCCATGCTCCCTCCTTTTTTCCTCTGGTTATTGGTTAAGAATACGGAAACGATCCTCCTGACGTTTTTTCAATACATCCGCTCAATCATATCTGAATATTTCTCCATGATGACGCGCCGTTTCACCTTCAAGGTCGGGGTCAGCTCGCCGGTTTCCTGCAGCCATTCCCTCTCCAGCAGGGTGAATCGCTTGATCTGTTCGACCTGTCCGTATTCCTTCGTGTACTCACTGATCTGGGCCTCGAACAAGGCCTGTACCTTCTCGTGCTTCAGCAATTCGGAACGGCTGGAGAAGGGAATGCCGTTTTCCTTCGCCCAGGGTTCCAGAACCTCGAAGGCCGGAACAATCAGCGCCGTGATGTATTTTCTGCCGTCTCCGATAATGGCCAGTTGATTGATATAGGGGGAGAACGTCAGACTGTTTTCGATGTTCTGAGGAGAAATGTTCTTTCCGCCCGAGGTAATGATCAGATCCTTGATCCTCCCTGTGATTCTCAGGTTTCCTTCGGCGTCGAACTCGCCCATGTCGCCGGTCTTCAGGAAGCCGTCCCGCGTGAAGGCGTTTTTTGTCGCTTCGTCGTTCCTGTAATAGCCAGCCATCACCTGGGGTCCCTTGATGAGAATCTCGCCGATTTCGCTGATCTTGACCTCGGTGTTCATCACGGGCATTCCGATGGTCCCCGGTTGGATATGACCCACATAGTTGCAGGTCACCATCGGGGAGGTTTCGCTCAGCCCATAGGCGTCACAGCACGAGATGTCCATTCCCAGGAAAAACTCAAGGATGTTTCGAGGCATGGGGGCTCCGCCGAGACCGATGAAATAAATCCGGTCCAGTCCCAGCGCCGCCTTCAGTTTAGAGAAAATCAGCCTGTCGGCCAGCTTGTACTCGAGCGCAAACAGGCCTGTCCTCGACTTCCCCCTGCAGACGTAAGGAACATTTTTTCTTCCCACACGGACCGCCCATGCAAACAGCTTCTGCTTCAATGGAGGCGCCTGGGCCACCTTGGCCGTGATTCCCTCGTACATCTTCTCCAGCACACGGGGCACCGAGGCCATAATGGACGGACGAATCGACCGCAGATCTTCAAGCAACGAGTTGATATCCTTGACGAAATGAATCTTGTTCCCACAGAAGACCTGGCAGTAGTAAACGGCTGTGCGCTCGACCGCATGGGACAGAGGCAGGAACGATGGCCCCTTGTGGAATCGGCTGATCATTTCCGGGAAACGGGCATTGAACTGGTGGACGTTCGAGACGATGTTATGATGGGACAGCATGACCCCCTTGGGGTCGCCTGTTGTTCCCGATGTGTAGATGAAGGTGCAGAGATCCTCTTTTTTGATTGCCGTCAGTCGGTTGTTGAAAAGGGTTTCGGCGGCGTGGTCCTTTCCATGGCGGAAAGCATCCTTGAGTGTCCGGACTCCCTCCATCGGTTTGTCAAGATCGTCGAACAGGATGACCTCCATGAGCTTTGAAAGCTCTCCACGGACCTGCAGGACTTTCTCCATGTGTGCCCGGGTACCGGCGAAACAGATCCGTGAATCGGAGTTGTCGAGTATGTACCGGACCTCTTCCACCGTGTTTGTGGCATAGATGGGAATGTTCACCGCTCCGATTGACAGGATGGCCATGTCGGAGACCCACCATTCGTAACGGTTCGGGGAAAAGACGGCAATCTTGTCCCCGTGCTTGATCCCCCTGTCCAGGAGATAATAGGCCAGGTCGTGAATCATCTCGTTCATCTGGTTCCAGGAAAGGTCGGTCCATTGGCCGTCACCGTTGCGATACGCAACACATGCCCTGTCGCCATATTCCATGGCCCGATTCTGAAAAACAGCCGCCATCGATATCTCGTCATACGTTTTCATGGGTCCAACTCTTTCTTGATCACACACTGCACGGTTGGGAAGGCCCGGACCATCCCATACCGCAGGAGCGCACAAGGCCTCTCTCCTTGCATCATGATCAGGCAATGCTCATGTTCGTCCGCCCCCCCACCATCCGGGGTTCGATGAAGGTTTCGTTGTTTCCATCCGTCTGAAAGGCATCGCTTCCACAGGTCTCCCTGTCCGACCGGACACAGACCCCGGGGATGCGGAAGACGGCTGGATCCTGCCGGCTGACGTCTCTTCCCGATGGGTCATGATGGAAAACCGTCTCCGGGCCACCCGGGACGCAGCAATGCCTCAAGCTTACATGGAGGGGTGCGCGCCGCCCCCGTGAAGGCATAGTTATCCCTGTATTCTAAAAAGGTTATGCGTTTCAGGGACAGGCCGAAGAGAAGGGCGAAGGCCGCTTAGAGCCCGTCCCTGCTTATCTTCCCCTCCAGGCGAAGGGGTGTCGTTACCAGGCAGGTCCTCTCACGATCCGCTTCGGGCTCGTGAGTACCGTGATGTGAAGAAAAAAGTCCTTTGCGTATTGCAATGACCGTCGAGTCAGGCTTCGGGCTTGGGATGGGTGACACCATTCCGGACGCAGACGGATCAACCGACCCTGCACCCGGCCTGGCCAGGATGCAAAGGCCGGGATCCCCGCATCTGGATCCCGTACCGCGGTCTTTCCATCTTCACCTGCAATCGTTCGGCACGGGTCCGGATTCTCCTGCAGCGAAGTTTCTGTCCGCCCCATCCGGTGAATTCATCCCGTGATCTCAGCCCAGACCCAGCATCGCTCCCAGATCCTCCCGGAGCATCTCCTGCGGGCCCGCGCCGCCGAGCAGGACCATGGCGTCCCGCACGTAGCGCTGGGCGTCGTACTCCATGGTATATCCATATCCTCCGAGAACCTGAACGCAGTCCATAGAGGCCTTCCGGGCCGTCTCCGCGGCCAGGATCCGTGCTGTCGCCGCCTCCGCGGCACAGCGCTTCTCCTCGTCGGCCAGGCAGGCGGCCTGCCGGGCGACCAGGCGGGTCGCCCGGATCCGTACGGCCATGTCGACGAGCATGTCCTTGACGGCACTGAAGGCAATGATGGGACGGCCGAACTGGACCCGCTCCTTCGCGTACTGCACGGCATAGTCGTACGCCCCCTGGGCAAGCCCCAGGCCGCAGGCGGAGACTTCCAGGTCTTCCGCTTCCCGGAGCACGCTCCACTGCTTCCGGCCCTGATTCAGGCCTTCCGGGCCTCCCAGTACATTCTCGCGGGAAACGGCGACATTCTCGAAGCGGACCTCGCCGATGCCGAGGCTCGCGGTTCCGACCAGACCCGTGGCCCCGGCCTTTATGCCCGGGGTCTTCGCGTCCACCAGGAAGAAGGACAGCCCGCCGCTGTCCGCGTCCGTCCGGGCCAGGGTCAGGATCGCTGCGGCGCGACCGGCCACGCGGACGAACTGCTTCACCCCGGAGAGCAGAAATCCATCCCCCTTCGGGGTGGCCGTCATCCCGACAACCAGCGGGTCATATCCTGCTTCCGGCTCCAGGATGGCGTTGGCAAACAGCGCCGAGCCGTCGACCACGGATGGGAGATGGCGCTCCCTCTGCTCCGGACTTCCCAGATCGCCGAGGTTCTTCCCCCCCCCGAGGGCACAGGCGGAAAAGGCGCCCGCCAGGGCCGGGTAGACGGCGGACAGCTCCTCGATGATGAGCGTCGCCGCCAGGACGTTCCGGCCTCCTCCGCCGTACGCCTCGGGGACCACGAGGCCGCAGAACCCGTTGTCGGCAAGCGGGCGGTAGAGATGTTCCGGAAAGTCTCCTTTTTCATCCGCCTCCCGGGCCGCTTCGCGCGTGCATTCCCGGGCGATGAACCGGCGGATGGTATCCCTGATCACTTCCTGTTCTTCCGTCAGTCTGAAATCCATCTTGAATTCCTTTCAGGCTCTCCCTTCGCCCGTCATGGCCGGGACGGCCCGGGAGGCTCTTCCGTTCCTCAGACCCTGCGCTCGTAACCCTTCCAGTAGCGCTCCCGAATCTTCTTCTTGTCGACCTTCCCCAGGTTGGTCAGCGGGATGGCATCCCAGAACTCGACCGTCTTGGGGCAGATGAGGCTGCCTTTTCGCTCCTTCACGAAGTTGATCAGCTCCTTCTCCGTCGCCGTCTTGCCCTCCTGGAGGACAACGATCGCCTTGACCGCTTCTCCCCACTTCTCGTCGGGAACGCCGATGACGGCCGCCCCCTTCACAGCCATA
>CAZXMK010000252.1:0-4344 GCA_964641935.1 uncultured Syntrophaceae bacterium | reverse complement strand
GCCGTCCAGATCCACGGCGGTTACGGGTATGCACGGGAATACGTCGTCGAGCGGCTGTACCGCGATTCGCGGATCCTCAGCATCGGCGGCGGGACGACGGAAATCATGAAGGAGATCATCAGCCGGACAATCTGAGTGTTTCAGGAAACAAGAAGGTTTTTCCAGATAACCGACCGGGCCCCCGATCCGGGGGCCCGAATAACCCTAAAGGAGGGAGCACGATGGCCGATTATCCGAAGAAACCGAAGAATGTCAGTGAGTTCGGGAAGTTTCTGTACAGGTCCCAGGACGAGCTCCGGACCGTGCAGAACGAAAAGCTGGGCAGGCAGATGGCGCTCCTGGAGAAGTACAGCCCCTACTACGGGAAGAAGTTCAAGGAGTGGGGGCTCTCCGCCGGGGACGTGAAAAGCGTGGACGACCTGGAGAAGATCCCTCTTCTCTACAAGAAGGACTACATGGCCGACCCCATGGGATTCCGCCTGGCCATCCCGGCCGACGCGCCGGTACAGCCGCACGAGCGGATCCTCTGGGGCGTCCACTACACGACGGGAACGACGTCGGGCGTGCCGACGCCGTTTTTTTCAACGACCCACGACTATTTCGGGAACATCATGCAACTGGCGCGGATGTGCGAAATCGGGGGCATCACCGGCGACGACATCGTCGCCAACATCTTCCCCCTGACCCCGGTACCCCACATCGGGTTCTGGAAGACCGTGGACTACTCCATCGCCTGCGGCGCCCGGGTGTGCAACGCCGTGACGGGCTCCGCCTATCCGCCCTTCCCGATCCACCGGTCCCTGGATTACGCCGTGAACATGGTCGTCAAAAACAAGGCGACGCTTCTCTCCGGGATCGTCTCCTTCGTCCGGCGGACCATCATGCGGGCGGAAGAGCTGAAGAAGGACTTCTCCTCCGTCAACATGTGCTTCGTCCTCGGGGAGGCCTGTCCGGAGGGCATGCGGACGGACATGAAGAACCGCCTCAAGAACATGGGATCGAAGGATCCCTTCATCTGCAGCGGCCTCGGATTCACGGAGATGCAGGGGACGACGCTGGAGTGCACGGAGCGGGGCGGCATGCACATGGGGGCGCCGGACCTCTTCTTCTTCGAGATCGTGGACGAGAAGACGGGGAAGCGCCTCCCCGACGGGCAGCAGGGCCTGCTGGTGGTCACCCACGTGGACCGGCGGGGGACGTGCTTCCTCCGGTACGTGGTGGGGGACATCACGACGCTTTCCCACGAGACCTGCCCCCACTGCGGGCGGAACGACGCCCGGGTGATCATGCAGCCCATCCGGACGATGGAACTGGTCAACATCAAGGGCACCCTCATCAACCCGGATATTCTCAAGACGGAGATCACCGCCGTCCCGGGGATCGAGGAGTACCAGATCGTCTTCACGAAGGAAGACCTGAAGGATCCCCTGTCGCTGGACCACCTGCAGATCAAGGTGGCGCCCGCGCCGGGGGTGGATGCGGAAAAACTCAAGGCGGAGCTGGTCACGCGGGCGCGGAGGGCCGTGGAGATGACGCCGGAGATCGTCTTCTGCGAGAAGGAGGAGATCTTCGATCCCGCAAAGACGTTGAAAAGCACCCGGGTCGTGGACCTGAGGCCGCCGGTGGCATAGATCCGAAACAGCAACGTCCCGCGCCGTCCGTCCCGGAGGCGGACGGCGGCGGGACGATACCAACAGAAAGGAAGAGGAGATGGCGAATTCTTATGATGTGATCGTGGTTGGCGCCGGCATCGCGGGCCTGGGCGTCGGGGCGATCCTGGCGAAGGAAGGAAAGCAGAAGGTTCTGCTGCTGGACCGTTTCCCCAAGTTCGGCGGACGGATGATGAGTTACGACGGCTATCCCGGAAAGGGGTGGCGGGTGGAGATCGGCCTCCACATGGTGGAACTCGGTGAAAAGTCCAGCTGCAACGCCCTGAACAACCGGGTCGGAAAGACCGTGCAGTGGGCGCCTTTCAGCGACACCGTGGACATCTGGAACGGCGAGAAGTTCGTCAGCGTGGCGGAGCTGGTTCCCATGACGAAGGAGGACAAGATCGCCTTCCGGGACCTGATGCAGAAGATCGCCACGCTGCCGGACGCCGAGATCGAGGCGTGGGACAACCGCTCCCTGGAGGAGTGGCTCATGGAGAACGTGCCGCAGGCGCCGGTGCGAGAGCTGTTCACCGACCTGGGCATGATCATGACCACGATCCCGCATGCCATCGACATGGCCGCCGGAGAGGTGCTTTACATCGCCCGGGACAACCTGCTGAAGACGCGCCAGGCCCTGCAGGCGAGCTATCCCATCGACGGCATGGAGGGGGTCACCCGCGGGCTGGCCGAGGTCATCCGGGAGAACGGCGGGGAGATCAAGCTGAACTGCGACGTCCAGGAAGTGGTCATCGAGAACAAGCGGGCCGTGGGCGTCCGGATTCCTGCGAAGCGCCACATCTATGAAGAGGAGTACCGGATCTTCGAGACCGAGATGGTCCGGGCCGACCGGGTGGTCTGCGCCCTGCCCATCTACAAACTGTCGAACATCCTCGATTTCAACCCGGCAAGCTCGCCGCTGCCCCGCTGGTGGGTGAAGCGGATCACCAACATCCAGCACGAAGTGACGGGACTGATCGGCTTCATGCTGGGGCTTTCGGAGCCCATCGTCGACCCGAAGCGCAAATGCTTCATGTCGGCCCTCAAGACGAAGCATGCGGGCTTCCCCTTCCAGGGCTTCCCCGCCTCCAACTTCTCCCCCGACGTCGCCCCTCCGGGGAAGCAGATCGTCCACACGGACATGGTGGTGGAGCATGCCGAGGCCTCGGACAAGTTCCTGCGGGAGCGGCTCCTGGCGGCCCACTGGGAGGACCTGAAGGACATGTTCCCCGGCATCGAGAACAAGGTGGAGTGGAAGTTCCCCTACTATGTCGACGGATGCGACGGCCTGGCCCGCCAGCCCGGTCTGGTGGGCAACTACAAGCCGGGCCTGATCGCCCCCGGCGTTCCGAACCTCTACTTCGCAGGCGACACCTACCAGGGACGCGGTCTGGCCATCAACAGCGCCGCCCTGAGCGGCATGAAATGCGCGGACCTGATCCTGAAAGAACTGAAGAAGTAAGCACGGACGGGCCTCGTGCCGTTCCACCGGATCTGAACGGCGAAAGGAGGTGAAGTCGTCTGGATCAAAGGAGCTGACGGAGTCCCCGGCCGGAATCGTTCCGGGGCCTCCGCGGCGGTCATTGTGGAAACGAAGGAACCGTTTTCTGAAGACGAGGTGGTTGCGCAACCAGATCAATAAGAGGGAGATCAATCCATGCATAAGACGGAATGGCTTTACCAGTACAACAAAAAGCTCACGACAGCGGAAGAGGCCGCCCGCGCGGTCTGTGACGACGACTTCATCATGACCCCCCTGTGCCTCGGACAGCCGAGCACCCTGATTCCGGACGCCATCGCCGACCGGAAGGACGAACTCAAGAACATCGAGTGGCGGTGGAACCTGGCGACCCGGCCGTATAAAATGTTCCAGCCGGAATACCGCGGGACGTTCAAGATCACGTCCGGATTCGCGGGAACACCCTTCATCCTGTCGCAGTTCCAGGGAATGGGCTACGGAAATTACGCCCCGGTGAGCGTTTTCTCCTCCATCAAGCAGTGGACATACTACCGGAAACCGGATGTCATCGTCGCCATGGTCACGCCGCCGGACAAGGACGGCTTCGTGAATATCGGTCCCGACCTGATGTTTTCCCGGGCCCTCCTGGAGGGGAGAGCCACGGCGCGGGGATTTGTAGGCGGGCCCCGCGTCCTGATCGGGGAAGTGAACGACCAGTACATCCCCGCCTGCGGGGACACCAAGCTTCACATCTCAAAATTCACGCACATCGTGGAGAATTCATCGGTGCTGCCCGCTTTCCCGTCGGCGGCCCCGAAAGACATACACCACAAGATGGCCGCTTCGGTGGTCAGCCTCCTGAGGGACCGGGACTCCATCCAGATCGGGATCGGCGCCGTTCCCATGCTGATCTCCGACCTCATCGCCCACTCCGACCTGAAAGACCTGGGTCTGTTCACGGAGATGCTGCCCACGGGTGCCCCGCTTTGGCAGGAGAAGGGCATCCTGACCGGCAAATACAAGACCTTCCGGCCGGGCGAGATGTCCGCCAGCTTCATCGGACCGGCGAAGGAGCTTTACGATTTCGTTCGCAACAACGAGGAAGTCCAGTTTTTCGCCGGTGACGTGATGAACAACCCGGCGATCATCGGCCAGGAGCAACAGCAGGTGGGAATCAACGGGGCCCTGGAGATCGACATGGCCGGCCAGGTTGCCTCGCTGACCCTCGGAAACAAG
>CAZXMK010000251.1:2942-4349 GCA_964641935.1 uncultured Syntrophaceae bacterium | reverse complement strand
GTCGAGACGGCCTTCACCGAATCGGTCCGCTCCCTGCGCCGGATCGCCCTTCCGCCGGCGGGGACCGTCAGCGCCTTCGTGACGATCATGCAGGGCTGCAACAACTATTGTGCCTTCTGCGTCGTTCCGTATCTCCGGGGCAGAGAGGAGAGCAGGCCCTGCCGGGAGATCCTGGAGGAGATCCGGCTCCTTGGCGGACGGGGCGTTCGGGAGGTGGTCCTCCTGGGGCAGAACGTCAATTCCTACGGGCGGAATCTCGCGGAAGGGGTCGATTTTGCAGACCTGCTCCGGGAGATCGCCGAGGTGGAGGGGATCGAGCGGATCCGCTTCACCACGTCCCACCCGAAGGACCTGTCGGACGGGCTGATCCGGGCGTTCCGGGATATCGGGCCCCTGTGCGAGCATATCCATCTGCCCGTCCAGTCGGGCTCGGACCGGGTGCTGGCCCGGATGAACCGCCGCTATACCCGGGACGACTACATCGGGAAGGTGGCTCGCCTGCGGGAGGCCTGTCCGGACGTGGCCGTCTCGTCGGACATGATCGTGGGCTTCCCGGGCGAGACGGAGGGGGATTTCGAGGATACGCTGGCGCTGATGGAGGAGGTTCGCTTTGACAGTCTCTTCTCCTTCAAGTATTCCGAGCGGGAAGGAACGGCGGCGCTCCTCCTGGACGGCAGGGTGGACGAGCGGGCCAAGGGCCGCCGTCTCCGGATCCTCCAGGAGCTGCAGGACCGTCACACGCTGGAGAAGCACCAGCGCGACGTGGGGCGTACCCTGGAGGTGCTGGTGGAGGGGACCAGCCGGAACAGCGATGCGGACCTGACGGGAAGGACCCGGACGAACCGTATTGTCAATTTCCCGGGCGACAGGGCCTGGATCGGCCGGACCGTGATGGTGGCGATCCGGGAAGCCTTCCTCCATTCCCTCAGGGGTGAAGCGGTTCTGCCGGGGCTGCGGGTCCCGGCGCGGCCGGCGAACCCGAAGGCGGCATGAACGGAGGAAAACCGGGGAGGGGTGGCGAGCAATGATGGTCGAGATGAAAGTGGCGGGCCTGACGATCGATCCGGTGACGAATACGCCCATCGTGATCCTGAAGGACCGGGAGGAAAAGAGGATTCTGCCGATCTGGATCGGGCTCTTCGAGGCCAGCGCCATTGCCACGGAGCTGGAGGGGATCAACTTCTCCAGGCCCATGACGCACGATCTGATCCGGGACATCCTGTCAAACCTCGGGGTCGAGGTGCTGAAGGTCGAAGTCCATGATCTTCGGAACAACACTTTCTTCGCGAACATCCACCTCCTCCGGGAGGGAAAGACGCAGGTCGTCGATTCCCGCCCCAGCGATGCCCTGGCCCTGGCGCTTCGGGCGGGTGCTCCCATCTACGTGGAGGAACGGGTCATCGAGAA
>CAZXMK010000251.1:0-2842 GCA_964641935.1 uncultured Syntrophaceae bacterium | reverse complement strand
GGCCGATTCCCTGGCCCTCCGGAGCTACCTGGCGGACCTGTACCGGAGGAAGCTCCGGAAGACGTCCATCGGCCGGAAGCTGGCGGCCCTGAAGACGTTCTATGCGTTCCTCCTGCGCGAGGGAAGGATCCGGACCAGCCCGGCGGAGTTGATCCAGGCGCCGAAGGCGGAGAAATACGTCCCGAAGGTGCTGTCGGTGGACGACATGTTCGCCCTTCTGGGAGATCTCTTCGATGCGGGGCCCCTCGGCCGGCGTGACCGGGCGATCCTGGAGCTTTTCTACGGGTCCGGGATCCGCCTGAGCGAACTGGCGGGACTGAATGTTCAGGATGTGGATCTGGCCGGGAGCCTGGTGAAGGTGCGGGGCAAAGGCGCCCGGGAGCGCCTCGTGCCGCTGGGACCGCCCTGCCGCGAGGCCCTGGAGCGCTGGATCGGGGAGAGGCACGTCCTCGCCCGGCAAGAAGGGACGGGAAGCGAGAGCCCCCTGTTTCTCAACCGCTCGGGAGGGCGGCTGTCGGGGCGCTCCGTGGCCCGCCTCCTGGATGACTACGTGCGGAAGAGCGGGATCGGGCGAAAGATCAGCCCCCATGCGCTCAGGCACAGCTTCGCGACGCACCTCCTGGACGCCGGGGCGGATCTCCGGTCCATCCAGGAAATGCTGGGACACAAGAGCCTGTCGACGACGCAGAAATACACCGCCGTCAGCATCGGCCGGCTGCTGGACGTATACGACCGGGCCCATCCGAAGGCCCGGGAAGGAGAAGAGGAACCATGAACATTCGCGGAACCACCATCGTGGCCGTCCGGCACAGGGGAAAAGTCGTCGTGGCCGGCGACGGCCAGGTGACCGTGGACATGACCGTCATGAAGCACGGGGCCCGGAAGGTACGGCGGCTCTACCACGACGATGTCGTGGTCGGTTTCGCCGGGGCCACGGCCGATGCCTTCACCCTTTTCGAGCGCTTCGACCAGAAGCTCGAACAATTCGGGGGCAACCTCCTTCGTGCCGCCGTGGAACTGACCAAGGACTGGAGGACCGACCGCGTGCTCCGGCACCTGGAGGCCCTGATGATCGCCGTGAGCCGGGACGCGTTCCTGATGATCTCGGGTAACGGAGACGTCATCGAGTCGGACGACGAGGTGATGGCCATCGGCTCCGGCGGGCCTTATGCCCTGGCGGCCGCCCGGGCGCTGATCCGCCACGCCGCCGGCCTGGAGGCCGCCGAGATCGCCCGGGAGGCGGTCCGCATCGCCTCGGAAATCTGCATCTACACGAACGACCAGATTATCGTGGAAGAGCTGGACATGTCGGAGGAGCCCGACGCGGGGACCCGCGTCCACCGGGCCCGCAGGAAGGAGTAACCGTTTTCCCATGTCGGACAGACCGTTGACGCCCCGCATGATCGTGGAGAGGCTGGACCGTTACATCATCGGGCAGAAGGACGCCAAGCGCGCCGTGGCCATCGCCCTCCGGAACCGCTGGCGGAGACAGAATGTATCGGGGGAGCTCCGGGACGAGATCTCCCCGAAGAACATCATCATGATCGGTCCCACCGGGGTGGGGAAGACGGAGATCGCCCGCCGCCTCGCCAAGATCGACAACGCGCCGTTCCTGAAAGTGGAGGCCTCCAAGTTCACCGAAGTGGGCTACGTGGGGCGGGACGTGGAGTCCATGATCCGCGACCTCGTTGAGCTGGCGGTGAACATGGTGAGGACCGAGGAGCAGGAAAAGGTGCGGGCGAAGGCCGCCGAACTGGCGGAGGAACGGCTCCTGGACATTCTTCTGCCGCTCCGGCCCGTGGAGAAGCGGCCGGAGGAGATCCTGGCGGATCATTCCGCCCGGAGCGACGAGGAGGCTCCCCAGCAGAGAAGCGGCGCAACCCGGGAGCGCTTCCGGCGGCTCCTCCGGGAAGGGCACCTGAACGACCGGATGGTGGAGGTGGAGATCCAGGAGACCCGGGCCGCCCCGATGGTGGAGATCTTTTCCAGCGCCGGCATGGAAGACGTGGGGATGAACCTGAAGGACGCTTTCGGGAGCCTCTTCCCACAGAAAAAGACCACGAAGAAGGTGACCGTCCCGGAGGCCCTCGAAATCCTCTCCCAGGAGGAGGCAGCCCGTCTGGTTGACATGGACAAGGTCACCCGGACGGCCCTGGAGCGGGTGGAGCAGTCGGGGATCGTGTTCCTCGACGAGATCGACAAGATCGTCGGCAGCGAGGCCCCCCACGGTCCCGACGTCTCCCGGGAAGGTGTCCAGCGGGATCTCCTGCCCATCGTGGAGGGGTCCAACGTGAACACCCGTTACGGCATGATCCGGACGGACCACATCCTGTTCATTGCCGCGGGCGCCTTCAGCGTGGTAAAGCCTTCCGACCTGATCCCGGAGATGCAGGGGCGCTTTCCCATCCGGGTGGAGCTGGATTCGCTGGGCCGGGAGGAGTTCATCCGGATCCTGACGGAGCCGCACAACGCCCTGATCCGGCAGTACGTGGAGATGATGGCCACGGAGGGGGTGAACCTCCGGTTCAGCGAGGATGCCATCGCGGAGATTGCCGAGACGGCGGCCCTGGTGAACGAGCGGACTGAAAACATCGGCGCCCGGCGCCTGTATACGATCATGGAGACCCTCTTGGACGAGATCTCCTTCGACGCGCCGGACATGGAAGAGAAAGTGGTGGACATCACCGCCGAATACGTGCGTGAAAAACTGGAAGACATCATCGAGGACGAGGACCTGAGCCGGTACATCCTGTGATGGTCCGCGCCTCCGCGACGGGACGGATGCCCAGGGGCGCGGGGACTGCCAAGGGGGCTTCCGCCGTCGCGGAAACGTTTCCGCACG
>CAZXMK010000250.1:0-4368 GCA_964641935.1 uncultured Syntrophaceae bacterium | reverse complement strand
ACAAAGAGATTTTCGATGCACCAAGGGGGCTCCTTGCCGCGGGAAACGGGCCGGAGTATGCGGTCGGTGAATCCGTGCGCCGCAAGCCCCTCCTTGACGATCTCGACGTACTCCACTGTGGGCTTGACGAATCCCCCCTCCGTCAGGGAGGTGTCGACCTGGTATGTGACGGCAGAGTGCTCCCGTCCGTCCTCCGTCAGGGCGACGACGTCGAGATGCTTGTAATCCCTGGGGGCGCTGAACCTCCGGTCCAGAATCTTCCAGCCCTCGGGCGTCATGTGGTATAAGACGCCCTGGGTGGCCTGGCCGAGCCGGTGGCGGATGTTGAGGGAACCGCCCTCCCGGACGGGAGAGGGGAGGTTAAAAACGATCTGCGTGTCCGGCAGGTAGGCCCGGGCGAAGACCGGTCCCATCGGGTAGGGCTGGTCGTTGTCTCGGCACCACTGCCGCAGATCCGCCTCGTTCATGTTTGTACCGTATGAAAAGTAAAGGATGTCCTGTCCTGCTTCCATGTGCTTCCCCTTTTTGAAGGGCTCCCACCCATGATGGAGGGGGAATATAGCACAAGGCAAAACGGATTGGAAACGACTTCCCTTCGCGGAGGTGCGGGCGTGGAAGCAGGCGGCGCTGTGAAGCTGATTGTCGACGGGAACCTGGGGAAACTGGCCCGGTGGCTGCGGGCGCTGGGATACGACACGGTCTGCCACGGGGGCCGCGCGGACCGCTTTCTGCTCCGGAGGGCGCATCTGGAAGGGCGGATTGCGGTTACAAAGAGCCGGACCCTGGCGGCGAGGCCGTTCCGGGGACGGCTGGTCCTGATCGCGGCGGACCGGTGGGAGGAGCAGCTTGCGGAAGCGGCGGCCGCCCTCGGGCTGTCCTTCGATGCCCTCGTTGCTCTGGGACGATGCCTGGACTGCAACGAGGTGCTGTCAGATGTGGAGAAGGAAGCGGTGGAGGGGCTGGTCCCCCCCTACGTCCTGGAAACGCAGCCGGGCTTCCGGAGATGCGGGCGCTGCGGGCGGGTCTACTGGGCCGGGAGCCACGCGGAGCGGATGCTCCGTGTCATGCGGAGCCGCATTCCGTCTCGTCCCCCTTGATCTTTTCCACTGCGTGGGGAATGGCCGGCAGAAGCACCTCGAGATTCTCCCGGGCACCCCTCGGGCTGCCGGGGAGATTGACGATCAGCGAGGCGCCGCGGATGCCCACGATGGCGCGGGAAATCATGGCATGGGGCGTCTTCGCGGCACTCGACCTGCGCATGGCCTCCGCCATTCCGGGGATCTCCTTCTGAATGACGGCGAGCGTCGCGTCCGGCGTCACGTCGCGTGGGCTGACCCCCGTTCCGCCAGTCGTGACGATCAGGTCCAGCTTTTCCTCATCGGCGAAGAGGACCAGGATCTCCCGGATCCGGTCCGTCTCGTCGGGCACGATCGCCGTCTGCTCGATCCGGCAGTCGATTCCCTGAAGCAGGCGGGCCACCTCGGGTCCGCTCAGGTCCTCCCGGGCTCCCTGGGATCCACGGTCGCTGACCGTGATGATGCCGGCACGGATGATCATTTCTCCGCTGCTTCTTTCTCCTTCTTCGCCTCGGCGATCACCTTTTCGGCGATCTGCGCCGGGACTTCTTCGTAGTGGGAGAACTCGTAGGTGAAGGTTCCCCGGCCGCTCGTCATGGAGCGCAGGTCCGGGGCATATTTCAGGATCTCCGCCAGCGGGATGCTGGCCTTGACGATCTGGTTCGATCCCTTCGAGTCCATGCCGAGGACGCGGCCCCGGCGGGAGTTCAGGTCACCGATGATGTCGCCCATGTACTCGTCGGGGATCTCGATGTCGATGTTGACGATGGGTTCCAGCAGGGTCGGCTGGCATTCCAGGACGGCCTTCTTGAAGCCCATGGAGCCGGCGATCTTGAACGCCATTTCCGATGAGTCCACCGTGTGGTACGAGCCGTCCACAAGGGCAACCTTCAAATCCACCGTCGGATAGCCTGCCAGAACTCCTTCCTCCATGGCCTCGATGATGCCCTTCTCCACGGCCGGCCGGTACTGCTGGGGGACCACGCCTCCAACGATCTTGTCGGCGAACTCAAAGCCACCGCCCCGGGGAAGGGGTTCCACGTCCAGCCAGACGTCGCCGAACTGGCCCCGCCCGCCGGACTGCTTCTTGTACCGTCCCTGGATGCCCATCTTCGCCTTCTTGATGGTTTCCTTGTAGGGGACCTTCGGAGTCTTGAGGTTCACTTCGACGCCGAACTTCCGCTTCATCTTCTCGACGGTGACCTCGATGTGGACCTGGCCGGTGCCGGAGAGGATCATCTCCTTGGTCTGCTCGTCCCGGCGGTAGGTCAGGGTCGGGTCCTCCTCGATCAGCCGGTTGATGGACGAGACGATCTTTTCCTCGTCGCCCCGGGAGCGGGGCTCGATGGCAAAGGACATGACCGCTGCCGGCGTCGGAATCCTCGGCAGCAGGATGGGGGCCTTCTCGAAGCAGAGTGTGTCTCCCGTCAGGGTTTCCTTGAGCTTTGCGACGGCCGCGATGTCGCCCGGAACCAGGGGATCATCCGTGGGCTTCTGGGTCTTTCCCTCGAGAAAGAAAATGTTACCGAACCGCTCCGTGCTCTTGTGGGTCGGGTTGAAGAACGTGGCGTCGGAGGTCACCGTGCCCGAGTAGACACGGAAGATGGTCACCCTGCCGGCGTAGGGATCGGCGATGGTCTTGAACACCCGTGCCGCGAAGGGGGCCGAGGGATCCGGAAGCCTTTCCTCCAGTTCCTCTGTACCGGGTTTCGTGCCCGTGACGGCGCCCCGGTCCACCGGGGAGGGGAACAGCCGGACCAAAAGGTCCATCAGGAGGGAGGTGCCGATGTTTTTGAGGGCGGACGTGCAGACGACCGGGATCACGGAACCCGAGAGCACGCCTTTCCTCAGTCCCTGCTGAAGCTCTTCGGTGCTGAGTTCTCCCGATTCCAGGTACTTGTCCATGAGGGTTTCGTCTGTTTCGGCGATGTCCTCGACCATGGTGCCCCGGTATTTTTCCACCTGGGCGGCCAGGTCAGCGGGGATGTCCGCCGGCTTGCAGGTCCCTTTCCCTTCGTCGAAGAGGAATGCCTTTCCCGCCACCAGGTCCACCACGCCCTTGAATTCGGCCTCCTTGCCGATGGGCAGCATCAGGGGGGTGACCTTCCGGTCGAGCTTTGCCACGATGCTCTCGACGGCCTTCCCGAAATCCGCCCGCTCGCGATCCAGCCGGTTGATGACGGCGATCCGGGGCAGCGTAAAGGTATCGGCGGCTTCCCAGGCTTTGATCGTCTGGAACTCGACGCCGCTGACGGCGTCAATGACCACGAGAACCGCATCGGCGTGGGCCAGGCAGCCCATCATGTCGTAGGCAAAATTGGAGTCTCCCGGGGAGTCGAGCAGGTTCACCTTGTGCTTGTCCCACTCGAAGAAATTCACCGCGGTGTTGATGGAGCTGCGCCGTTTGTGCTCCTCCGGCTCGAAGTCCATCGATGAGCTTCCGTCGTCCACCCGGCCGAGGCGCTCCGTCTTGCCGGATACGAACAGGAAAGACTCGCAGAGCGTCGTCTTGCCCGTTCCTCCGTGTCCTGCAACGGCAACGTTCCTCAAGGCTTGTGACTCGTATTTTGCCATGGTTGCTCCTTTCAGATTCAATGGAAGGGTCCTGTCCGAAGACCCTGGTGTTTAGCCAAGATCGGCGCGCCAAGTCAAGACAATTTTCGGCACCGGAGAGGGCAGGGAACATTGACAATCTGACGCTCCGGCTTATGTTTAACCAGTAAGGGGAAATGAAGCTGAAACCATTAGCCCTGGACGGTCCCGAACCGGTCCGGAAACGAGAAAAGGAGGCACGGCGATGATCGGAAAGAAGGTTCACCAGGCAATGAACGAGCAGATCCGTCACGAATTGGAGTCCTACTATATCTATCTGTCCATGGCCGCCTGGTTTCACGCGCAGAACCTCGACGGGATGGCCCACTGGATGCGTTGCCAGGCCCACGAGGAGATGATCCACGCCATGAAGTTCATGGACCACATCCTGGACCGCGGCGGCACGGTGAAGCTTCAGGACCTCAAGCAGATCAAGACGTCCTGGCAGTCCGTACCGGAGGTCTGGCAGGATACCCTGGCCCATGAGCAGTTCATCACCGGCAAGATCCACGGGATCGTCAAGACGGCCCGGGCGGAGAGCGATTACGCCTCCGATACCCTGCTGAACTGGTTCACGAAGGAACAGGTGGAGGAGGAGGCGACGGCGGAGAAGATCCTCCGACAGGTGGAGATGGTGGGCGACACGAAGAGAGGTCTCTTCATGCTCGACAAGGAACTGGGAGCGAGGGTGTTTCCGGCC
>CAZXMK010000249.1:797-4379 GCA_964641935.1 uncultured Syntrophaceae bacterium | reverse complement strand
CGAAGGCCTTCACTTTGTCCAGTGTCTCCGCGAGGGCGCTGATGAATATGACGGGGATGTCACGGAACCGAACATCCTGTTTCAGCCTCCGGCAGACCTCGAAACCGTCCATCTCCGGCATGGTGATGTCGAGGAGGATCAGGTCGGGCCGTTCGTGCTCCACGGCCTTGAGGGCAAGCTTCCCGCTGGGCACGGGCCGCACACGGTATCCTTTCTCCTTGAGCATGCCGGCAAGGAGGGTGAGGTTGGCGGGCACGTCGTCCACAACAAGGATATCGGCCCGGAATGGATCCGTTTTGCTTCCGTTCTTCATGAATTATGCTCCAGGTGAAAACAGCTCAATCAATGCTTCATATTCGTAGCGAGCGGCCATCTGCTGTACCCAGCGGGAGAAATCCGGGTGCTCCGCCTCCAGCCGTCCAATCAGTTCGTTCAGGAGGTCCATGTCGGCGCTCTCCACCGCTTCCCGCATTTGCGAGACCATTTCCGGGGAGAGGGCGGAGACGGTCCTGTGCATCCGGGCGGAATCTTCCTCCCTGTCGATCGTCCTTTCCGCGGCCCCGGTTTCATCATACAGAAATTCGGCTCCCGTGAGCAGGCGGATATTTTCAAACAGATCCTCTTCCTTGAACGGCTTCGACAGGTATCCGTCAGCCCCGGCTGCGAAGATCCGCCGCCGGTCCTCCTCAAAGGCGCTGGCCGTGACGGCGATGACGGCCGTGCCCTTCAGCTCCGGCGTCGCCTTGATGACACGCGTGGCCTCGTAACCGTCCATGACGGGCATGGTCATGTCCATGAGGACCACCCGGGGTTTCCACTCCCGGATCATCCGCAGGGCGTCCTCCCCGTTGATGGCCTCCCGAGTCGCGAATCCGACGGTGCCGAGCAGCCGGGTAAGCAGCTGGCGGTTTGTGTCCCGGTCGTCGGCGACAAGAACGCGGATCTCGCCCTGGCCGGGCCTGAGGCGCAGGACACGGCGCTTTGCCTCCTTCGGTTTCATCTGCTCCTCCGTTCCTTCCCGGACGGGGATCTCGAAGCGGAAGGTCGTCCCCTTGCCGACGGTGCTGGACACCGCGATGGATCCCCCCATGACCTGGACGAAACCCCGGCTCAGGGCCAGCCCAAGGCCGGTTCCGCCGCTCTTGACCCCGGTCCGGGTCTGCTCGAAGGCCTGGAAGAGGATGTCCTTTTCCTCCTCGGTCATGCCGGGCCCCGTGTCCTCCACCTCGAAGAGGAGATCCACCTTGTCGCCCTTATCGGCCCTGGCAGCCACGCGCAGGGCGATGCCGCCCTCCTCGGTGAACTTCACGGCGTTCCCCAGGAGGTTGATGAGGACCTGGCGGAGTTTCCCTTCGTCCGTGACTGCCCAGCGAGGGACAGGCCCGACCTCCTCCAGCAGGAAGGTCAGTTTTTTTGTATCTGTCCGGATGTGGAACATCCGTTCGATGTCCCGGAGGAAGGCGTGCAGGTCGAAGGTGTTCGGCGTGAAGGTGGCCCGCCCGGCTTCGATCTTCGACATCTCCAGGATGTCGTTGATGAGTGCAAGCAGGTGTTCGCCGCTGCGGTTGATGACATCCAGGTGTTCCCGGGATTGCAGCGAAAGATCCGGGTCCCGCCCCATGAGCTGGGCGAAGCCGAGGATGGCGTTCATGGGAGTCCGGATCTCGTGAGACATGTTTGCCAGGAACGCGCTCTTGGAGCGGCTGGCCGCGTCGGCTGCATCCTTGGCCTCTTTGAGGATGGTGATGTCACGGACGGTGCCGCGGAAGCCGGCGATGCCGCCCTGTGCGTCCCGCATCGGATAGGCGGAGGCGGCCGAGTAGGCACTGGCACCGTCTTTCCTGGTGAGCCGCCAGTAGAAGTCTCCGCAGGGTTTGCCGCTCGTGTAGACTTCGTGGAAAATTGCATAGATGCGCCGGACTTCGTCTTCATCCATGTATGCGCTGAACGGGAGTCCCGTGAGATCCTCTTCCTCCCTGTACCCCAGGAATTTTCGCAGGGCCGGGTTGCAGAAGCGCATGCTGCCTTTCAGGTCGACCTCGTAGTAGCCGCTGTCCATGGTTTCGAGGATGGTCCGGTATTTCTCCTCGGCCTCCTTCAGATCCGCCTCCATCCGCTTCCGCTCCGAGATGTCGCGGGAAACTCCCACGAAACCCGTCAGACGCCCCGCGTCATCGCGCATGGTTCTCATGGACGCCTCGACCCAGACCGTGGAACCGTCTTTCCGGTAAAGCTCGAGTTCCAGCCGGGATGTCGGATTTCCTCCCTGTTCGATCTGCGTGGCATACCGGCCGTACTCCGCGAGGACGGCCTCGAAGGATGCAGGTGTCATGCTTTCCGTCAAGGGGTGCAGGATGGACTCCTCCGGCGTGAAACCGTTCAGCTTCCGGATGGAGGGGCTGATGTAGGTGTAACGCCACTGCGGGTCGACAGTCCAGATGACGTCGTCAGTGTTATCCGTGAGGAGCCGGTACTTTTCCTCGCTCCGGCGGAGCGCCTCGGCGGCGGCTTCCCGCTCGGCCTCCGCTCTCTTTCGTACCGAGATGTCGCGGGTCACGCCGTTGAAGGCGACGGGTCTGCCCCGTTCATCCCTTTTCAGGGCGGCGCTGATTTCCATCCACAGCCGGTCGCCGTTCTTGGCAATATGTTCCGCCTCCATCACGATCCGGTCCGAAGGCTCCCTGCCCGCGGCGATCCTCCCGAAGCAGGCCTTTACGGCCTCCGTGGTCTCCGGGGTAAAGACGTTATCGAGTTTCATGCCCACCGTCTCCTCGGCGGTGTATCCGAGCGTGCGTTCCACCGAGTTCGAGCAGAACGCGTAACACATGGATTTCAATTCGAAGATCCAGATGATGTCGCTCGTGTTTTCCACCAGGAATTTAAAATTTTCCTCGCTTCTGCGCAGCGCCTCGGCAGCCTGCTGCTTTTCCTCCTCCGCCCTTCTCCGATCGCTGATGTCGCGGGAAACACCAAGATAGCCGACCAGGCGCCCTTCGCCATCGCGCATGGTCATCATGGAGGCCTCCACCCACACGGTGGAGCCGTCCCCGCAGTACTGCTCGATCTCGATGCGTGCCGTTGGATTCTTTCCCTGCTCGATGTCGGGAAGGAAACGGTTGTACGTGGAGAGGACCGTATTCAGCGATTCCGGGGTCATGGCCTGGTCCACCGTCTCGGCCAGGGCCTCCTCGACGGTGATTCCGCGCAATTTCCGGATGGAGGGACTGACGTACGTGAAACGCATTGCCGTGTCGGTGGTCCAGATCACGTCCTCGCTGTTTTCGGCCAGGAGCCGGTACTTCTCTTCGCTTTTGCGCAGCGCCTCGGCGGCCTGCTGCTTTTCGGCCTCCGCCCGCCTCCGCTCGGTAATGTCCGTCGTCAGCATGACGATGCCGATCGGGGCGCCCCCGGGATCGCGCAGGAACGTGATGGTGCTTTCCGTCGGGATAACGGAGCCGTCCTTGCGATAGGCCTCCAGTTCCAGGACTCGAACGTTATTGACGGAGAAATCCGTCGCCTGCTCCCTTGCCAGGTCCTCCTCGTAGGCCTTCATGGCAAATCCCATTGATTCCGGGGTGAGCC
>CAZXMK010000249.1:0-787 GCA_964641935.1 uncultured Syntrophaceae bacterium | reverse complement strand
TTGATTCAGCGACAGTACCACCGCCTCCTCCTGCATGTATCCCAGCACTCGCCGCACCGCAGGACTCACATAGGTGTTCTTTAGATTCATGTCCCAGATCGAGAGGACGTGAGGGATTGTTTCGACGACCCGCCGGAGCTTTTCCTCGCTCTCGCGCAGGGCCTCCTCCGCCCGCTTGCGCTCGCTGATGTCGATCGCAAGTCCGTCGAACCGGATGATACGGCCTTCCTCGTTCCGTATGGCCCGTGAATGGAGGGACAGCCAGACGGGGCTGCCGTCCTTGCGCCGATGCTGAACCTCGTAGGCCGGGAGGAAGCCCTCTTTCTCCATGATGCGCATGATCTCTGCGCGGTCGGCGGGATTCATGAAGATCTGTGTTTCAATATCCGTGACGGTGCCGATCATCTCCTCGGCGGAGTCATACCCGTAAATGCGGGCCAGTGCTGGATTTGCCGAAAGGAACCGGCCCTCCGGCGTGGACTGGTAGATACCCATCAGGGCGTTCTGGAAGAGTCCCCGGTACTTTTCCTCGCTCTCGCGCAGGGCCTCTTCCGCCTGCTTGCGCTCGCTGACGTCGCGAATGATGTAGACCATACCGTAGGGGGTACCGTCTTCCTGCTCGAGGACGCTTCCGTTCACTTCGTACAGTGACTTTCTGCCCCCTTCCAGGATCAGGTGGTATTCCTTCGGACCGAGGGGCCCCTCCATCATGAGGATCGTGTTCTGAATCGCCGCCTCGAGATCCTCGGTGGCGATGAAGGAGAGCATGTTCTGTCCGACGATCTCC
>CAZXMK010000248.1:0-4404 GCA_964641935.1 uncultured Syntrophaceae bacterium | reverse complement strand
GCCTCGTCGTTTTCCTTGAGGGTGCTCAGGCGCCGGGCGAAGGGGGCCGGCCGGACCGCCGCCGCTCCCAGATGCCGGGGCAAGATCCAGGGCGTATCGGCCAGCAGAACGGCGTTCTCGACCGCCTGGGCCAGTTCCCGGACATTGCCCGGGTATTGCCCTTGCAGGAGAATCTCCATGGCCTCCGGACTGAAGCCTTTGATATCCTTTGCGTATCTCCGGACGGCCTCTTTCAGGAAATGGTTCGCCAGGAGGGCGATGTCCCCTTCCCGCTCCCGGAGGGGAGGAAGGTGTATGTGGGCCGACTTGAGGCGGTAGAAAAGGTCGAGGCGAAAACGTCCCTCCTGGCAGGCCCGGTCCAGGTCCATGTTGGTCGCCGAGATGACCCGGACGTCCACCTGGACGGACCGGCTGCTCCCCAGGGGGGTGAATGTCTTGTCCTCCAGGACGCGGAGGAGCTTCGACTGGAGCCCCGGAGGCAGCTCGCCGATCTCGTCGAGGAAGAGGGAGCCTCCGTCGGCCTGTTCGAAGAAACCGCGATAGCTCGACTCGGCCCCCGTGAAAGCCCCCCGGGCGTGGCCGAAGAACTGGGTCTCGAACATGGTCGTGGGGATGGCGCTGACATTGACGGCGACGAAGGGTCCATCCGGCGACGGGCCCGCCCGGTGGATGCCCCGGGCCACCAGCTCCTTGCCGGTTCCCGACTCTCCGGTGATCAGGATCGGATTTCCGCTCCGGGCCATGACCTGGGCATAGGCAAGGAGCGACCTCATGCGAGGGCACTTCGTCACGATCGCCGCGAAGGCCTCCGGCGTCTCGGTGGCCCGGCCCGCCGCCACCGGGGCCAGGCTGTTCAACAGTCCTCTGCGCTCGTAAGCCCGCTGGATCGTCAGGATCAGAAGCTCGTTGTCCACGGGCTTCACCAGGTAGTCATAAGCCCCCGTCCGGATGGCCCTGACCGTGGTCGACAGGTCGTCCACGGCGGTCAGGATGATGAACTCCGTCTGCGGCAGATAGGGTTTCACCGTCTCCAGCACGGTCAGCCCGTCCACCTCCGGCATCAGTAGGTCCAGAAGGACGATGTCGAAATCCTCCATCCGGAGCCGGCGGATGGCATCGGCGCCTCCGCGGCAGGTCTCGACGTCCTTGTACCCGCGCCAGTTCAGGAGCCTCTTGATCGAGGAGAGGGAGATCTCCTCGTCGTCCACGGCCAGGATTCTCACAGTCTAAGCCTCCCCTTTTCCTCCAGGATTTTCTGCAGCCGCGTCGCCGCGGCGGATTTGGCAAGAATCTCTCCGGCGCCGCCCCCGGCGGACAGTTGCCGCATCTCCTCCTCGGGTGCACAGAGGACCACCTCCACCAGGGGGAACCGGTCCCGGACGGCCTTGAGAAGATCGCGCCCGTCCAGATCCGGAAGGCTCCATTCCACGACCACGGTGTCCACTTCCGGGTGCTCGTCCAGGTATTTCAGGACGGCGGGTGCTCCGACCCCCGGCCGGGCCTCCCAGGTTTCCACCTCCACCAGGCCGGCCTTCAGGGCGCCGAGAAATTCCCGGTCCGTTCCCAGGCAGAGAATGGATGGCAGGATCCTCGGCAGGGCCTTGCCCTCGACGGGCAGGAAAACAGAGAAACGGCTCCCCGTCCCGGGCCGGGATAACACGCCTATGAGGCCGTTATGCTCCCGGACCAGGCCGTAGGAAATGGACAGGCCGAGTCCCGTCCCTCCCGAATCCCGCCGGGTGGTGAAGAATGGATCGAACAGGTGCCCCATGTTTTCCCGGGGGATGCCCCGGCCGTTGTCTTCCACGTCCAGGAGAATGGCGTTCAGGCGCGGAATGGAGCGGGCCGAGACGATGACGCGGCCCTTCCGGCCGCCGGGCATGGCCTGGTGGGCGTTGATGAGCAGGTTCGTCAGGACCTGCTCCAGCTTCTGGAGGTTCCCCAAGACCGGCGGCAGGTCGGGCTCGATGCGCTGTTCGATCGTGGAAACGGTCCGCCGGATCTGGCCGCCCACGATCAGGAGGGCTCCCTGGACGACCTCTGCGACCTGCAGGGGCTTCATCCGGGCGGAGCGCTCGTCCGAGCGGGAGAACTCCTTGAGGTTTGTGATGACCCGGCTGATCCGGTTGGAGGCGACGCGGAAGGCCTCGATGATCTCCCGCATGTGCCGGGTGAGTTCCTCCGGGTGGATGTCCCGGTTCTTCCAGCGCGGGTCGATCTCCCCCAGGCGGTGGATGCCGGGTTCGACGGCGTTCCAGATCTCCTCCAGGAGGGGGATGTTGTAGGAGATGAAGCTGACGGGGTTGTTGACCTCGTGGGCCACCCCGGCCACCACCTCGCCCAGGGCGGTGAGCTTGTGGGTCTGGATCATCTGCTGGAGCCGCAGTTCCGCCTCCTGCCGCATCCGCTTTTCTTCCGTCACGTCCTGCCAGACGCCGGCGATCTGGGGAGGCGGTCCCACGGCGTGGCGGGGCAGGCGCCAGTAGTCCGAGAACCAGCGGTAACTGCCGTCGGCCGTGCGGAAGCGGTACTCCGACCGTCCCTGGCGCCGCTTTGTCTTCGGTACCTGCGGAAGCTGCGCCCGATCGTCCGGGTGGACACGGTTCTCCCAGAATCCGGGATCCTCCAGGAAGCGTTCGGGGGCGAAGCCCGTCATTTCCCTTACGGTGGTGCTGACGTACGTCAGGGCGAAGGGGGCCCGGGCCTGGCGGCTGTAGGAGACGATCGGCAGGGACTCGAGGATGAGGGAGAGGTGCTCCGTCGTATCCTTGAGGGCGAGGTTGGCCCTGGCCAGCTCTGACGTCCGCTCCCGGACGCGCGACTCCAGTTTTTCGTGGGCGGTCCGGAGGGCTTCCTCGGCCTGGCGCCGCTCCGTGATGTCCTCCAGCGTCTCCACAGCCCCGACGATGTCCCCCCGGGGATCGCGGAGCACGGCGGCGGTGAAGCGCAGCCAGCGTCCTTCTTCTCCCAGTTCGGGAAAGAAGTCCGTCGCTTCGTAGGCCTCGTCGATGAGCTTGGAGGGGATGTATTTCCCTGTGTACCAGGTGGGAATGGCCTTCAGTGCGCCGTCCACCAGGAGATCCGCCAGGCAGGGTCGCTCCCTGGCGTAGAAGGCACGCCACTGCTGGTTCGTTCCGACTACTTCCCCGGCCGGGATCCGGCTGAGCTCCTCCAGGGCCCGGTTCCAGTAGAGGATCCGGTGGTCCCGCCCGATGACGAAAGTCGGGATCGGGGAGCCGCCGATGATGCTGGCCGGGAGCGCCTCGCCGGCATGGCGGACCTGTTGTGCCTTTTCCAGGTCCGCAATCCTTTGCCGGAGGCCGGCCAACTCATCCGCCGGATTCTGTGGTGCCGGGTTCTTCGCCACGAGGATTTCCTGCCACCTTTCCGGGGCCTTCCCGCCGAATGGTTGGCGCCATTCTGCATGTTTTTCCACCCGGCCGTCAACCGGTTTGGGACGGTACGCTTTTCCCGAGAGCGAAAAAAGCCCCGGATCCTAAAAAAACGAATCCGAGGCGTGTGTCCTGCTCGATCGTGACACGTGGATTCCTCAGCCGGCGGTCTTCCGCCACGCCGTGTAGGCGTCTTTCACACACTCCACCGTGCCTTCGATGCCGAGGCGGCTCGTGTCGAGGGTCATGTCGTAGTGGGCGGGGTCGGTGATGTCGGCATGGAAGTATTTCCGCACAAAGGCGCTCCGGTTCGACTCGGTGCGGACCACGTACTCCTCGGCGTTGTCCCGGGAGACCTTTTTGTCTTTCATGACCCGGTCGATGCGGGTCTCCCGGGGACCGATCAGGCGGATCCGGAAGGTCTCCTCCGGGGGGAGCATGAAATTGGCGCCCCGTCCCAGGATGACGGCGTTTCCATGTCTCCCGACGGTGCCGACGACCTTCGTCAGGTGGCGGAGATAGCTGTCCGGCCAGAGGTGGCGGACCTCGAAGAGGGACGTGATCCAGTCGTCGCGGCGGGTGATCTGCTTCTCGTCGAGGGAGGCCACGACCTTTTCGCTCATCTCGGCGCTGTCCGCCACCCTCTGGATGATCTGGCCGCTGACCAGGTCCATACCGAGTGCAGCCGCCAGCCTGCGGGCAATGGCGGTGCCCCCGCTTCCGGGGTCCCGTGAGACGGTGATGACGGAAGCGGGTTTCTTCCTGGTCTCTCCGGTCCGGAGCGGCAGGCCGTTCCATTTGTCCAGTTGCTCTTTCACCAGTTGTTCGACGGAGCGGGGCTTTGCTTTCATGGGGGCCTCCTTTCACTGGCGTTTTTTTACGGACTGTACCGGAATCATGCTTCCGCCCGGCCCGTTCGCTGATCCCTGCCGGTCGGCGTGGGCGCCGGATGCCCGGCGCACCGGTTCTTACATGGAGTAGAGCTTTTCTCCCGAGAGGACAGAGAATCCCT
>CAZXMK010000247.1:0-4443 GCA_964641935.1 uncultured Syntrophaceae bacterium | reverse complement strand
AAGCGCCCGCCTGGCGGGGGACGACTACCGGACCCGGGACATCCTGCTGACGGAGGCCTTCACCTCCCTCATCGCTTCATTTTTCGGCGGTGTGGCCCAGACGACACCCTACATCGGCCACCCGGCCTACAAGAAGATGGGCGCAACCCACTGGTACACCCTCCTGACGGGCCTTCTCATCGGCATCGGCTCCGTCGTCGGCCTCCTGTCCCTGATCGTGGGCCTCATCCCGCGGGCCGTCCTGGCCCCGATCTTCATCTTCATCGGCCTGGAAATCATCCGCCAGGCCTACCGGGAATCCCCCGACGCCCACTCGCCCGCCGTAAGCATGAGTTTCCTGCCCGTCGTCGCCAACCTCGTGATCATCATCCTGGGCCAGTTCCTGGGCGTCCTGGAGGTCAATCCGAATGCGCTCCCGGCGCGCCTTCAGATGATGTTCCAGACGCTGACCGTCCTCAGCAACGGCTTCATCCTGACCGGCCTGCTCTGGGGAAGCGTCGTGGCGTTTCTCATTGATCGGAAGCCGCGCCCGGCCGCCCTTTGCGCCTTTCTCTGCGCCGTTTTCAGTCTCTTCGGCTTCATTCATTCGATCCTGCCCACCGGCGAAATTTACCTTCCCTGGGAGGCCGGCTCGAATCAGCCGTACATGATCGCCCTGGCCTACGTCATCCTGTCCGCCATCTTCCTCAGCCTGAAGGCGGAAGATACGGTCTGACCGGCGGGCGCAAAGGCGGATGAAGGGCATGGACGTGTCCGTTTCGAGCGGATGCGCGACAGGTGGAGATGGGTGGGGAAAAACCGGTTCCCGTCGCCCGGAGGCATCATGCGATCCCTCCGGGCGACGGGTGAACAAATGATCAGGCGGGGCGCGGCGAATGGACGACGGGGTGCATCTTTCCCGTGACCGCCTTTGCCGTGGCCGTTCCTTCCCTGTCCAGCAGCAGTGCGGCGGGATTTTTCTCGCAGAAGCAGCGGGGCTCGCAGGTCCATCCCGCCGCAAGCCGCGCTTCCTCCTTTTTCAGCATGAAGTGGGCGTATCGGCCCACCACCGGCGCAATCAGCCTTGTCACCCAGCCGAATGTCTCATAGAGGTCCCCGAGGAGCCGGTCGGCTTTCCCGGCGATCCGCGGATTGCTGCGACGGAACCACTTCCGGATTGCCCACACGGCACCCGCATAGCTCGATCTCAGGGGAAAAACCTCCCGGGCCAGACGCTCCCGCACCCGCGGCAACTGGTCCCGGTTCGCCTTCCACCCGTCCAGCATCACCCGGATCATGCGCAGCAGGCTGGGTCCGTTCACATCGAAGTCGCGCCGGAAGGCCTCCAGGAGAAACTCCTCTTCCCGGCCGTTCCGGATATTCCGGTGACGGTAATTGAAGCGGTATTGCCCGTGGGCGTCGGCAAGGGGGAATTCCGTCTCCGGAAGCATTGTCCCGTCCTGTTTGTGCTTTTCATAGAGCGGCGTCCCCGGGACCGGCGAATAGAGCATGAACTGGTGAAAAACCGTTGCATGGCTGACGGCATAATCGATCACCGCATCCATGGTCTCGGGCCGGTGTTCTTCGAGCCCGATGATGGACGACCCCAGGACCCGGATGCCGTGCGACTGCAGGGTCTTCACCAGTTCGCGGGTGTCCACGCCCTTCAGCTTGTCATAGGCGCTCTCGTCCCCTTCCAGCCCCATCCAGACCCAGCTTATGCCCCGCCGAAGCAGCTGGTCGATGCTGTAGGATTTCAGGACCCGGGCGGAGCTGAAAGCATAGACGGCCCAGCTCTTGTTGTTGGTCTCCATCAGCTCGAGGAGCCGAAGCGCCCTCTTCCTGTGGAGAAGGAAGTTTTCGTCCAGCGTGAAAAAGGACCTCACCCCGAGATTCTTCTCAAGCTCGCACATGACGGCGAAAAGCTCATCCCCCGTTTCGTAGAAATGGATGCAGTTGCCCTTGCCGCCGAACAGGGCGGAGGTCGAGCAGAAGTTGCATCCGACGGGGCAGCCGACGGAGGGGATCAGGATCGCCGCCGTGCCGCCGGGCCTGCCGCCGAGGTTGATGCCCATCATCCGGGTGCCGAAGCCGGATATCGCCATGGGATGCCGGATGGGAGCCGTGTCGTCCTGGCCCAGGTAACGCTGAAACCACCGGATGCCTTCGCCGCGGACGATGATGTCCGCATCGATCATCTCCTCCAGCCCCTCTTTTCCGGTGACGTGACCTCCGACGACGATCGTGGCGGCGGGCCGATACTGCCTGACCAGCCGGCACATTTCCCGGATTTTACCGATGTTGGGAAGGATCCCGCTGATGCCGATGACGTCATAGGATCGATCCCGGATTTCTTCGACAAAGCGCTCCCGGTCTGGAAAATCGAGGAGGGTGCAGGGCGCCTCCAGGTTGGCCTGGATCATCATGAGCCCGAAGGAGCGGTGAAACATCCTCAGGGAGAAGCCTCCCTGAACACGCGTCACCTGGTTGTGATACAGCTCCATCGGGTTGATCCGGCGACTGCCGTATTCATCGTCCCGGGCATAGGGTCCGAAGACGCTGGTCAAAAGAACACGGGCGCGGGTTCCAAGCGGGTGTCGGGGCTGGGCGTTCATCCTTTTCTCCTGTTTTGAGGAATTTTCGTGCGGGGTCTGGCCGTCTTTAGTACGAAAACAGGCCCGCGAAAAGGCCCAGGTTGCCGTTTTACAATACTTTTACAATGCGCAGCCGGGAGAAGCGCTTCCCTCGAAAGATTGACAGGAAACACCGTGTCATATAGGTTCCCTCACATGCCGTCCCGCCCCGACAGACGCGGCCGGCAAATCTCCCGCAGCAGGGGCTCCCGTCGCCGTGATCGTCGCCAGGACGAGGACGGCGGAGGAAAGTCCGCAGCGGCAGGAAGGGATCATGGAACAGGCAAAATGGCTTTTCCGCCCCGTATTCACCTTCGTCCTTTCCGTGATCGCACTGGCCATCTCGCTCTTTCTCTACATCTACTGGTACGTCGGCGTCAGCGAAGGGCTCAAGGCGCTCAGCCTTCGCTACAACCTCGATCCGAACCAGTTTTTCGAGGCGAGGACCTGGGTGGTCATCGTGATTCTGTCGCTCCTGGTCGGCGTCATCCTGGTCGGCGTCCTCATGATCTTCATCTACAACGTCAAGACGATGCACCTCTACCGACTCCAGAACACGTTCATCAACAACTTCACCCACGAGCTGAAAACGCCGGTCACGTCGCTGAAACTCTACCTTGAAACCTTCGCGAGACACGAGATCCCGAGAGAAAACCAGCTCCGGTATATCGACTTCATGCTCCGGGACGTGGAGCGGCTGGCCGGCAACATCAACAGCATTCTGAATCTGGCCCGGATCGAAAGCAGGGTTTACCGAGGCGACTTCACGACAGTGGACCTGGTGGAGCTCATCCGGGAGTTCCTGGCAGGCAACCGCCACCTCTTCCGGGGCTGCGAAATCAGCCTGGGAAACCCCTCTGGCAAGGCATTCCTGTATCCCGTCGTCGTCCCCCTGTTTGAGATGCTGCTCATGAACACCCTGAGCAATGCCATGAGGTACAATGACTCGGGACAACCCCGGGTGGACATTTCCTTTGAAGAGGACAGGGACCGGATCCTGATCCGCTTTCGGGACAACGGCATCGGAATCGACGGGAAGGATCTCAAGAAAATATTCAGGAAATTCTACCAGGGGCACCATCGCAGCGAACAGGCGCCCGCCGGGGGGAGCGGCATCGGACTGTACCTCGCCCAGCACATCGCCAGGCTTCACCAGGGGATCATGACGGCCGACAGCGAGGGGATCGGGAAAGGATCCGTCTTCACCCTGTCCCTGCGGCGCCCCGCAAAGAAAAAAGGATGACCATGAAAGAGAGTCCGACCAGGCGCGTCCTCATCATCGAGGACGACGAGCACATCGCCGAGGGCCTGAAGCTGAACCTGACCCTTCAAGGGTACGAGACGGCGATTGCCGGCAGCGGAACACGGGGGCTGGACCTGTGGAAAGAGTGGAATCCCCACCTGATCGTTCTCGACATCATGCTGCCCGGGCTGGACGGCCTGTCGGTCCTGCGCCACATCCGGCTGGAGGACGAGAGGCTCCCCGTTCTGATACTGTCCGCCAAAGGGGAGCCCGATGACCGGATCCGCGGGTTTTCCTGCGGTGTTGACGATTACCTGGCCAAGCCTTTCAACCTGGATGAATTTCTGCTCCGGGTCGAACGGCTCCTCACAAGATCTTCCTGGAGCCGGGGCGGCACGGCCGGCATGGAGCGAAAGGAGCACGAGACGGCGAAGACCTATTCCTTCGGCGAGAACACCATCGACTTCGAGACCAAGACGGCGCAGTGCCGGCAGGGAACCGTTCAGCTGACGGACCAGGAAATCAAGCTGCTCCGGGTGTTTATCACGAACCGGGGGAAGCCCCTCTCCCGCAAGGTGCTCCTGGAGG
>CAZXMK010000246.1:0-4522 GCA_964641935.1 uncultured Syntrophaceae bacterium | reverse complement strand
GCCCAGGCCCCCGTGGCGTTCACGACGACCCGGGCCCGCACCTCGGCCCGGCGGTTTCCAGCCAGGTCCCGGAGCACCGCCCCGGCGACGGTCCGCCGGCCCGACGACGGGTCTTCCTCGAAGAGAAGATCTTCGGCCGATGCGTAATTGAGCACCTTGCCCCCGGCCTCCTCGGCCTCGAGGAGAATCCGCAGGACCAGGCGGGCGTCGTCGGTCTGGGCGTCTCCGTAGCAGAAGCCCCCGCGGAGCCCTTCCCGGCTGATGTGCGGCGCCAGCAGCTGGAATTCCTCGGGCGGGTGGTAGGTGTGGTCCCAGCGCAGGGCCAGGAGGTCGTAGACGGACAGCCCGATGCCGTACAGGAGCCGCCCGGGTGAATTTCCCTCATAGACGGACAGGAGGAACCCGAGGGGATCGACGAGCCCCGGCCCTTCCGCCATGAGCTCCTGCCGCTCCTGGACGGCGGTGCGTGTCAGGAGCAGGTCGCCTTCCTTCAGGTATCGCAGTCCGCCGTGGACAAGCTTTGACGAGCGACTCGACGTCCCCCAGGTAAAATCTTTCTGCTCCACCAGGAGGGCCTGCAGGCCCAGCCGGACGGCCTCGCGGAGGAGCCCGGCGCCGGTGATACCGCCGCCGATGATCAGGATGTCCCAGGGACGGCCCAGCTTCGACCAGATCCTGTCTCTTCCGGCAAATCCATCCATATCCGTTCCTCCCTGTCTTCCGTTCCGGTGTTATTCCTCTCCGTCCCGATGCGGCCGCGGTCCTTCGGATCGGCCCGGAACGCGTGCTATCCGATCAGTTTCCCCGGATTCATGATCCCCGAGGGATCGAACCGTCGGCAGAGGTCGCCCAGGACGGCCATCCCCAGGGCGCCCTTCTCCGCCGGCAGGTACGGGGCATGGTCCACCCCCACCCCGTGCTGGTGGCTGATGGTTCCCCCCTGGGCGACAATGGACCTGCTGGCCCCGTCCTTGAGGAGCCGCCAGCGGTGCAGGGTTTCCTCCGGGTCCTCCGCCAGCCGGAACAGGTAGCTTGTGTAGAGGCTGGAGCCCCAGGGATACAGGTGGGACAGATGGGTGAAAAAGAGGACCTTCTCCCCTCGATCGGCGATGGCCTCTCCCAGGGTCCGCTCGATCTCCCGGATCATCCTGGGGACGGATGACCACGGGACGGCCGTTTCCAGCGTGTCCACAGCGTATCCCGCCTCCCACAGGGCGTTTCGCAGGTAGGGCGTCCGGAAGCGGTTCCGGTGCCACTCCCTGCCGAAGGTCTTGCCCGCCGGAATGCCTCCGCAGTCGGCGGCGACCGCCAGGGCCTCCCGGCGGGCCATCCTCGCGATCCGCTCGCTGCCGGAGGCTGCCAGAAGGAGCATGCACTTGTGTCGTGACGCCCCCCGGGCGGAGAGATAGCGCTCCAGCGCGCCGATCAGGAATTCGTGTCCCGCCAGGGCGAGGGTGGTCTCCGTCTCCCGGGCGGTGCTGAGGCGGAGCATGGACAAGGGGATGCCCGACCACAGAATCCGCCGGGCCGCCTCGGCGCCCCGGTCGAAGTCGGGGAAGAAAAGGGCGTTGAATTCCTCCGTCTGCGGAATGGCCGTCACCCGGACCACCGCCTCGGTGAGGATCCCGAAGCGGCCTTCCGAGCCCAGGACGGCCTCGCGGAGGTCCGGCCCGGCGGCGGATGCCGGGAACGGGGGCAGCTCCAGGGTGCCGGAGGGGGTTTCCAGCCGGCCGCCCGCGAAGAGCCGCTCGATTCTCCCGAAGCCGAGGGACTGCTGGCCGCTGGAGCGGGTGGCGATCCAGCCGCCGAGGGTGGAGTATTCGAAGGACTGCGGATAATGGCCGAGGGTGTATCCCCTCGACCGGAGCTGCGCCTCCAGGTCCGGCCCTGCCACCCCAGCCTCGAAAACGGCCTGATGGCTCCGCTCGTCGAACAGGAGCAGGCGGTTCATCCGCGACAGGTCCATCGTCAGGACGGGCTCCGCGCCGGGCATGGGGTTGATGTGGCCCGTGACGCTGGTGCCTCCGCCGTACGGGATCACCCGCACCCAGTTGCGCTTTGCATAATCGAGGAGGTTACGGACCTCTTCCCCGGTGAACGGCCGGGCGATGCCGTCGGGAAACGTTTCGATGCGGCCGCTGCGGAGGGCGATCCAGTCCGGGAGGCTCTGGCCTCGGGCATGGCGCAGCCGGTCCTCCGGGTCCGTCGAGACGAGAGGATGCGCCGGCAGCCGCGAGGGGGGAACACGGCGGAGGACCTCCTCCAGGGATGCGTCCCGCGGAGCGGTTCCCGGACCGATTTCCCTGTGCAGGAACTTCAATGCCGATTCGGGCAGGGCATGGACTTCCTTGTCGTCTCCCCAGCCGTTCCATCGTCTCATCGCGGTCCCTCCTGCTGTTGCGGCGGCGCCTGTCCAGGGGCCCGCTACAGTGGCTTTTTGATGGACACCGGAACCTTGCAGAGTTCCTGGAAGGTCTTGGCATCCGCGGCGGACCCGACAATGTCGCCCCAGTGGATGGGGATGGCCGCCTCCGGTTTGATGACGTTGACGGCCCCGGCCGCTTCGGCGGCGGTCATCGTGTAGGTCCCCCCGACCGGAACGATCACGATATCCGCCCGGACGGCTTCCATCTCCGGGGTGCGGTCGGTGTCGCCGGCGTAATAGATCCGCTTGCCTTCCAGGGTGATGACGAAGCCGATCCAGCCGCTCTTCCGGGGATGGAAGGCCTTGTTCTTGTTGTACGCGGGGATCGCCTCCACGGGGATACCGTGGGCGGAGAGGCTCTCTCCCGGTCTCAGGATCCGGACGTCGCCGGGCAGCCCGGACGCGGCGTCGGCGGCGGTGACGACGACCGTGTCGTCCTTCAGGATCCGCTCCACGTCCGCCGGCGACAGGTGGTCGTAGTGGCTGTGGCTGATCAGGACCAGATCCGCCCTGTCCTTTGTCCGTACCTTCCAGGGATCGATATAGACGATCTTGTCGCTCCGGATCAGGACGCTCGAATGGCCCAGCCAGAAGATCTTGTCGGTGATCACGGCTCCCTCCAGCCCATGTCTTTAAAAGCGTTTTTATTCCGGATTATTACGATTAGCCTTTTTAGCCTCAAACAACGGCGGCGTCAAGAGGTCTCGCGGACCCGGTGAATCTGTGGTAATGGATCCGCATTCTGCTCGAAAGGAGACCGGAGGGACATGAAAGGGACAAAGGCCCCGCTGGTGAGCGTCGTCATGGGGAGCGATTCCGACCTTCCCCTGATGGAGGAGGCGATAACGGTTCTTCAGGACTTTCAGGTTCCCCACGAGGTATTCCTGACATCGGCCCACCGGGCTCCACAGCGGACTTCCGAATTTGCGGCGGAGGCCGCCGGGCGGGGGGTCCGTGTCATCATTGCCGGCGCCGGCGCGGCGGCCCACCTGGCAGGGGTGATCGCCTCCCAGACTCCGCTGCCCGTCATCGGGGTTCCCATCGATGCAACCTCCCTGAAGGGTCTCGACGCCCTTCTCGCCACGGTCCAGATGCCCGGGGGGATCCCTGTGGCAACCATGGCCGTCGGCAAGGCCGGGGCGAAAAACGCAGCCCTCCTGGCCGTCCGGATCCTGGCCCTCACAGACGCGCGCCTGCGGAAGCGCCTTGACGTCTTCGTGGAGAAGATGGCGAAGGACGTGGAAACCCGGCACGAGGGCCTGCTGAAGAAGATCAATCCTTAGATAACAGGACGGATCCCCGCGTTCGCCCCGGGAGCGGCGACACCGCGGCGGTCCGGTTCCGGGAGGAGCGGTTGTGGCCGAGCGGATCGAGATTCATCCCGGACAGCCTGATCCGCGGACCATCGGGCGGATTGCCGGCATCCTCCGGGATGGAGGCCTTGTTGCCTACCCCACCGAGACGTTCTACGGCCTCGGGGCGGACGCCATGAACCCCGCCGCGGTGGACCGGGTGTTCGCCGCCAAGGGGAGGGACTTCAGGAGCCCCGTCGGCCTGGTGATCGGCCGTCTCGAAGACCTGGATCCGCTTGTGGCGGAGGTCCCCGCCGCGGGCCGCCGGCTGATGGAAGCCTTCTGGCCGGGGCCGCTCACCCTCGTTTTCAGGGCCTCCGGGACGATCCTGCCGCGCCTGACGGCGGGAACCGGAAAGATCGGAATCCGCCTGTCCGGCCTGTCGGCCGCCAGGGCTCTCGCGGCGGCCCTCGGCGGTCCGCTCACGGCCACCAGCGCGAACCGGTCCGGGGAGAGGGAATGCAACACCGCCGGCGAGGTGCTCGGGCAACTCGGCGGCGTCATCGACGCCGTGGCGGACGGGGGCGCCACCGCGGGAGGGCTGGGATCAACCTTCGTGGACGTCTCCGGCGAGACCCCGGTCATCCTCCGCCGTGGCGCGATCGCCGAGGAGGACATCCGGCGGATTCTGGGCATGATGTAATCCCTGTCGAGGACAGGATGAGGGGGACGGATATCCAATCCGCCCCTCCTTTCTTATGTGGCCACCTGTCAAGTTCAATAAATATTGCCTTGATTGGATGCT
>CAZXMK010000245.1:3192-4559 GCA_964641935.1 uncultured Syntrophaceae bacterium | reverse complement strand
CATGACCCTGCCCCTGGCCCGGGAGTGTGCCGATTACGGCGTCCGTGTCATGACGATCGCCCCGGGGCTCTTCAACACGCCGATGCTGGCGATCCTTCCGCAAGCCGCCCGCGACGCCCTGGGGGCGATGGTTCCCTTCCCGCGGCGGCTGGGTGAGCCATCGGAGTTCGCCCTGCTGTGCAGGCAGATCATCGAGAACCCGATGCTGAACGGCGAGGTGATCCGCCTGGACGGCGCGATCCGGATGGCCGCGAAGTAAAAAACAGGGGGAATTACAGCGCTTCAATAAAGGAGAGATCAGAATGGCAAATCAGGAAGAAATCGTCATCGTCAGTGCCGTACGCACGCCCTTCAGTCAATTCAACTCGGCCATGGCCGACATCCCCAGCATCGACCTGGGGGTGATCGTGATGAAGGAGGCCCTCCGGCGGGTGGGCCTCAAGCCGGACGAGGTGGACGACCTCTACTACGGGAGCTGCATTCCTGCAGAGTATGCCCTGGAGACGGACGTCCCGGGGCGGCAGGCCACGCTTCTGGCGGGTTTCCCTGCGGAGAACAACTCCGTCTCGCTGGATCGGGCCTGCTGCTCTTCCCTCACGGCGCTGCGCCTCGGCGTCATGTCCATCCGGGCCGGGGAGGCCCGGACCGCCATGGCCGTGGGCTCCGAGAACATGCCGCGGACGCCGCACCTGGCCCCGGGCCTCCGGAGCGGGAAGCGGCTCGGCCACATCCAGCTGATTGATTGCCTCTTCGAACTGGGTTATCAGGCCAAGGGGTTCAATCCGGTCGCCCGGGACGCGGGCGAGGTGGCCATCGAGCACGGCGTCACGCGGGAGATGCAGGACGCCTGGGCGCTGGGCAGCCAGGAGAAGTACGCCAAAGCCTTTGCCGAGGGGAAATTCAAGGTCGGCGAGGAGATCGTCCCGGTGGTCATCCCGCAGAAGAAGGGGGAGCCCGTCGTTATCGACAGGGACGAGTCCCCCCGGAAGACCACCCTGGAGGCGCTGGCGAAGCTGAAGCCGATCTACGGCAGCCCCACCGTCACGGCGGGCAACGCCCCTCCCCTCAGCGCAGGCTCCAGCGCGATCCTGTTCATGTCCGCAAGCCGGGCGAAGGAACTGGGGCTGAAGCCGCTGGCGACGATCCTGGCGACCGTCAGCTACGCCACGGATCCCCGGGGGATCGCCACCATCCCGGCGCAGACAATCGAAAAGGCGCTCAACAGGGTCGAGCTCAAGATCGGGAACATGGACCTGATTGAGATCAACGAGGCCTTCGCCGCCATGCCCCTCGTCTCCACGAAGCTCCTGGCCGGGGGCGATCCGCAGGTCTGGAAGCAGCTCCTGGAGAAGACCAACGTCAACGGC
>CAZXMK010000245.1:0-3172 GCA_964641935.1 uncultured Syntrophaceae bacterium | reverse complement strand
ATCGCCATCGGGCATCCCGTCGGTGCCAGCGCGGCCCGGATCACCATGCACCTGGCCTACGAGCTTCAGCGCCGGGGTGGCGGCTACGGCGTCGCTTCGATCTGCGGCGGGCTGGCGCAGGGCGAGGCGATCGTCATCAGGGTCTGAGCATCACCGGACACGCGGTCCCCGGGGAATGCCGGGGGCCGCGGCAACGACGGCCGTTCTTTCATTCCGGTGTCATCTCATCACGAAAGGGGTTTCGAATGGCAGAGCAGATTTTTCAGGAAGAGCATCAGGTATTCCGGGACAGCTTCAGGAAATTCCTCGCGAAAGAGGTCATCCCCCACCTGGAGGAATGGGAGGAGGAGGGCATTGTCCCCAAGTCGGCCTGGAAGAAGATGGGCGAGAACGGCTTCCTCTGCCCCTGGCTGGAGGAGGAGTACGGCGGCGCCGGCGGCGGATTCGAATATTCCGTCATCATCAACGAGGAGCTTTCCTACATCGGCGCCCACGGCCTCCTGGCGGGCCTCCACAGCGACATCATCGTCCCCTACATCCACACCTTCGGCAGCGAGGAGCAGAAGCGGAAATGGCTCCCCGGGTGCGCCTCCGGCGACATCATCACCGCCGTGGCCATGACGGAGCCGGGCACCGGCTCGGACCTGGCGTCGATCCGCACCACCGCCGTCCGGGACGGCGACCACTACGTCATCAACGGGGCGAAGACCTTCATCTCCATCGGCATCCACTGCGACCTCGTCATCGTGGCGGCCAAGACGGACACGAAGGCCGACCCGCCTTTCAAGGGCATCAGCCTGATCTGCGTCGAGGACGGCACCCCCGGCTTCACCCGGGGCCGGAAGCTGAAGAAGATGGGCTTCCACAGCCAGGACACGGCGGAGTTGAACTTCGAGGACTGCCGGGTGCCCGTCTCGAACCTCCTGGGGAAGGAAGGGCAGGGGTTCTACTACCTGATGCAGAAGCTCCAGGGCGAGCGGCTGGTGGTGAGCATCATGGCGCAGGCCATGGCCGAGGCGATGCTGGACATGACGGTCAAGTACTGCAAAGAGCGGACGATCTTCGGGAAGCCCGTCAGCTCCTTCCAGCACAACACCTTCAAGATCGTGGAGATGGCGACGGAGATCGAGATCGGCCGGACCTTCCTGAACTCGATGATCGCCGACTTCATTGCCAAGAAGGACATCGTCAAGCAGGTCTCCATGGCCAAATACTGGATCTCCGAGATGGCCAACCGGGTGGCCTACGACTGCGTCCAGCTCCACGGAGGGTACGGCTACATGGAGGAATACCCCATCTGCCGCTTCGCCCGGGATGTGCGCGTCATCCCCATCTTCGCCGGCACCACGGAAGTCATGAAGGTGATTGTCGGACGGATGATGGGTCTGTGAGAACAAGCCCCCGCGGGCGTGAAAAAGAATCCCCCCACTCCGGGTGCTCCGTGAACGCATCGGGCGGAGCACCCGGACCCACCTTGTTCATGTCTTGGAATCGCTGAAGCCCCGGTCGATCATCCGGCCGACGTTCAGCATGTGCTGTTTCACTTCTTCCGGCGTGCGGCCGGGGTAGTTCCGGAACGTGATCAGGACCCCGTTCAGGGCCGCGAAGAAGGCGTGGGAGAGGGGCCGCACGGGCTCCGGCTTCTTCATCTTCCGGAACATGTTGTCGAAATGCTCGAAAAAACGGCGCTCCGCCGCATTGATCTTCTCGACTTTTTCCGGGGATAGCTCGCCGTCGAGCATGAAGTGGGTCAGCATTCTCAGGTACTGGTCGTTGTCGATGCAATAGGAAAGAAAGGCGTCGCTGACCTTCGCGAGATTCGGTGTTTCGCTCTCGTTGATGATCTGCTCGAGGACACGGCTGATGTCTTCGACGCCCCGGATGAAGGCCTCCACGAAGATCGACTGCTGATCCGGGAAATACCGGTAAATCAGGGCGTGCGAGATGCCTGCCTCCTGGGCGATGTCCCGGATGCTGACCTTGTGGAACGGCTTCACGGCGAACACGCGCTCCGCGGCCTCGACGATCAGTTCCCGGCGGGCAAGGATCGCTTCGCTCTTGAGATCGGCAAACGTGGCGTTCTCTTCCATGGGATTCCTCTCTTCCCGGTTCTGCCGCCGGGACGAAAACCGCCTTCAACATACCGCGATGAAAAACGATATGTCCACCGGAAGGAATCGATTCCGGGGCAGATGCGGAAAATGACGGCTTCCGTCGATGAAAAGGCTTGCTTTCCTGTCGCGTGTTCTCTACTGTAACCACTGGTTACACGCCTGTCAATCTGCTTTTCAGCAGGCCGGACTGTTCATTCATCTCAAAGGGGGGAGATCCCATGGAAAAGACCGTCCTCGTCGATGTCCGGAACCGCGTCTGCACCCTGACCCTGAACCGTCCCGAGGTCATGAACGCCTTCAGCGAACAGATGCTCCTGGACTTCCAGGAGGCCCTCGACCGCATCCGCCAGGACGATGAGGTGAATGTACTCGTGCTGCAGGGCGCCGGCGGCAACTTCTCCTCGGGGGCGGAGCTCTCGCCGCGAAACTACTCGCTGAGCCGCGACGACCTGCACGAGATCATGAAGCGCCTGGGCAGGTGGGTTCAGACCGTCAGGGAGTTGAGGCAGCCCGTCATCAGCAAGGTGAGAGGGATGGCCGTGGGCGGAGGCGCCAACCTCGCCCTGTCCGGCGATTTTGTCCTGGCGGCCCACGAAGCCCGGTTCATCCAGCCGTTCGTTCACATCGGGCTCATGACGGACCTGGGGGGGACGTATTTCCTGCCCCGGCTGGTGGGGCTGGCGAAGGCCCGGGAGCTGGCCATGCTGGGGGATCGACTCAGCGGCCGTGACGCCGCCGCCATCGGCCTGATCTACAAGTCCCTGCCGGACGACGAGCTCGACCAGGCGGTTGCCGCCCTGGCCGGGACGCTGGTGCAGAAAGCCCCCACCGCCATGGCCCTGATCAAGAAGGGGCTGGACAAGAGCCACGACATGTCTCTGGAGGAGGTCCTGGCCTGGGAGGCCGAGAGGCAGACGGAGCGGATCCGGAGTGCCGAGCACCAGGAGGCCGTCATCAAATTCATCCAGTCAAGGAGCAAGAAATAATTCCAGAACGATAGCTTACACAGTGAGCGTCGAACGAAGACAGAGCTGTTTTCGTCCGCCGGGCATTGCCAT
>CAZXMK010000244.1:0-4563 GCA_964641935.1 uncultured Syntrophaceae bacterium | reverse complement strand
GCGGGCAAGGCGCTGGATGCGTTCATGGGCGCCGTGGCAAAGGAACTCAAGAAGAGCGGCAAGTTGGGTCTCGTCGGCTTCGGCACGTTTTCCGTGATCAAGCGGAAAGCCCGCGAGGGAAGAAACCCGCAGACCGGCAAAGCCATCAAGATTCCCGCGAAGAAGGTCGTGAAGTTCAAGGCCGGCAAGGGTCTGGGAGACAAGGTGAAATAACGCTCCACCGTTCGAGGATCACAGAATGGAATCCCCGGGAGAATCGTCTTCCGGGGATTTTCATTTTTCTTTCCCCCGTGACAGCGACCAGCACCCCGGACGGACCTGCTGGAAGAGGGGGCCGGGATCGAACTCCCGCCGTCGCATTGACAGTCCCGCGGCATATCTGCTATAGGGCGGCAACCATTTAAAAATTGCAGAGGTTTTGACGTGACAAAGAAACGGATCCTGAGCGGTATGCGCCCCACGGGGAAGCTCCACCTGGGAAATCTGCACGGGGCCCTGGAAAACTGGGTTCGTCTCCAGGAACACGGAGACTATGAGTGCTTCTATTTTGTGGCCGACTGGCACGCCCTCACCAGCGAGTACGCCAGCACGGAGGAAATCCGCGCCAATTCCCTGGACATGGTGATCGACTGGCTGAGCGCCGGCCTCGATCCACAGCGGAGCACCCTGTTCATCCAGTCGTCCATCCTGCTCCACGCCGAACTTTTCGTACTTCTCTCCATGATCACCCCCCTGGCCTGGCTCGAGCGAAACCCCACCTACAAGGAAATGAAGGCGGAACTGGCCCAGAAAGACCTCTCCACTTTCGGCTTCCTTGGTTATCCGGTCCTGCAGGCGGCGGACATCATCCTGTACAAAGCCTTCGGCGTGCCGGTCGGCGTCGACCAGCTTCCCCACGTGGAACTGACGCGGGAGATCGCCCGGCGCTTCAATTTCCTCTACCGTGAAATCTTCCCGGTCCCGGAGCCCCTGCTCACGGAGATCCCAAAACTGCTGGGCATCGACGGCCGAAAGATGAGCAAATCTTACGAAAACTCCATCTATCTGTCCGATCGGGGGGACGCGCTGCAGAAGAAGGTCATGGCCATGTTCACCGATCCGCAGCGGCAGAGGAAGAAGGACGCGGGCCGGCCGGAACTCTGCAATGTCTTCACGTTTCACCAGCTCTACACGCCGGAGGAGGAGGTGGAGACCATCGCCGCCGACTGCCGTTCCGCCGCGATCGGGTGCATCCAGTGCAAGGCCCGCCTGGCGGAGCGGATCGCCCAGCGGATGGCCCCCGCCCACGAACGGCAGGAATATTATCGCAGCCATCCCGAACAGGTGCGCGAGATCATCGAGGACGGCAACAGCCGGGCCCTTCGCGTCGCCTCCGCCACCATGGAGGAAGTTCGGGACGCAATCCGGATCGGCCTCTGAACATGGATCCTCGGGCAACATGAGTTACGAAGTCCGGCTGGACATCTTCCAGGGACCTCTGGATCTTCTTCTGTACCTCATCAAGAAGAACGAGATCGACATCTACAACATTCCCATTGCCCTGATCACCAAGCAGTACCTGGAAACCCTGGAATGGATGAAATCACTGAACCTGGATCTGGCGGGGGAGTATCTCGTGCTGGCCTCCACGCTCCTACTGATCAAGTCCAGGATGCTTCTGCCGGACGAAACCCCGGAGGGGGGAACCGGCGACGAAGAGGCGGGGGAAGACCCGAGACAGGACCTGGTGCGGCAATTGCTGGAATACCAGGCCTTCAAAGAGGCGGCGCTTCACCTGGACGGCAGGCCATGGCTGGAGCGGGACGTCTTCAAACGGGGGGCCTATCCCGATCTGCCGCCGGCGGGGGTAGAGGAGGAAGAGATCGCGGAGGTCGGGATCGTCGAACTGGTGGACGCCTTCCGGCGGATCGTCTCCTCCCTGGAACGGGAGGAACTGATGCAGATCAACTCCGAGAAGCTGTCCGTCACCGACCGGATCAACGAGATTCTCGAAAAGCTCCGCGAGACGGGGCAGATCAGCTTCCAGGAACTCCTGGAGGGAGCCCGGGACCGCCGGCGGATCGTCTACACGTTCCTGGCGCTCCTGGAGCTGATGAAACTGCGGATGATCAAGGCCTACCAGACCGGTCCGTTCGGGCCGATCCGGATTTTCCCGGCCGTGGAGGAGGAAGCCGATGGAGCATGACAAGGCCCTGATCGAGGCGCTCCTGTTCGCCGCCGAGAGTCCGGTCACCCTGGAGCGGCTCCGGGAGGTCCTCGACATGCCGAAAGAGGCCGTCCAGGCGGCGGTCCTCGAGCTGATGCAGGAATACCAGGAGCGGCGCGGCGGGTTCACCCTGGAGGAAGTCGCGGGGGGGATCCAGTTCCGTACCCTTCCGGAATACGGAACCTGGATCCGGAAGATGAAGGGGCGCGGCCCCGCCTCCCTGTCGCCGGCGGCCCTGGAGACCCTGGCGGTGGTCGCCTACCGGCAGCCCATCGTCAAGGCCGACATCGACCGGGTTCGCGGCGTCGATGCCGGGGGAACCCTCAAGGGCCTGGTGGAGAAGAAGCTGGTCCGGATCGTCGGAAGGAAAGACGTGCCGGGAAAACCCATCCTGTACGGGACCACCCGCAGATTCCTGGAGATCTTCGACCTTCAGGATCTCTCCGAGCTGCCGACCCTCCGGGAATTCGGCGAGCTGTCCGAGTAGACCATCATGGCCGAAGAACGCATCCAGAAGATTCTTGCCCGTTCCGGCATCGCCTCACGCCGGAAGGCGGAAGAGCTTGTCCTTCAGGGACGCGTCACCGTCAACGGCGATGTGCGTCGTGAACCGGGATCCCGGGCGGATGCCGCGAAGGACGATATCCGGGTGGACGGCCGTCGAATCCTGCCGGAGGAGACCCTGGTCTACCTGATGCTCCACAAACCTGCGGGAACCGTGACCAGCCTGAAGGATCCCGAGGGACGGCCGGTTGTGCGGCACCTCCTGGAAGAGCGCTTCGAGCGCCTGTTTCCCGTGGGGCGGCTGGATTACGACTCGGAAGGCATCCTGCTCATGACCAACGACGGTCAGTTCGCCCTGCGGGTGGCCCACCCCCGCTACCGCGTCCCGAAGACCTACCGGGTCAAGGTGCGGGGCTCCCTGTCGCCGAAGGCCATGAGGAAACTGGAAGCGGGCATCGATCTTCCCGACGGGCGGTTCGTTCCAGAAGCGGTGGCCATGGAGGGGAAGAATCCCAAGAGCACCTGGATCCAGATCGTCGCCACGGAGGGCAGAAACCGCGTTATCCGCAGAGCCATGGAGGAGTTGGGGTACCCCGTCCAGCGACTGATCCGCATAGCCATCGGGGGAGTCCAGTTGGGAAACCTGGAGCCAGGAAGGTCCCGTCCCCTGAAGACGAACGAGATCCGTCAGTTGCTCTCCTATGCCCGGAAGCCCGCTGAGGCGGAGAGTCCCCCCGGGCCGGACGGGCCGAGGAAGCCCCCCCCCCGCCCGCGGACCTCCCCCGGCCCGAAGGGGGGCACCGGACACCGGAGAGAAGAGGCGGGACGTGCTGCGGGCGGACGCCCACGGAGCCGACGGACCGGCGGGACCGATTGACTGTGGAAAATCGAGGAAAGCGGGTGCGGCGGCGAAACAAAATTCGCTTGACATTCCGGGAAAAATCAATAATAGTCGCCCAAAAAATAAAACATATCCCCAAGTTATTCAATTCATCCCACTGTCTGCAAGGCTTGAGCACTCATCGGAAGGAGGTTTTATGAATAAGTCCGGTCTTATCGAGGCACTGAGCAAGAGGGAAAATCTGACGGAGAAAAAGGCAACCGACGTCATCAACCTGATTTTTAAAGGTTTTACCGATGAGCTGAAGAAAAGCGGCCGCATCGAGATCCGCGGGTTCGGCAGTTTCGTCGTGCGGAAGTACGAGGCCTATACCGGACGAAATCCCAAGACCGGCCGAAGCATCCAGGTGTCGCCGAAGAGACTGCCCTTCTTCAAGGTGGGAAAAGAGCTGAAGGAGCGGGTGGACGAGCAGGAATAATATCAAAGTTCCCAGGATTTCCAGCAATCCACGAAGATTCGTATCAATGGGAGGGGGTCGTTCATCGATCCCCTTTTCTATTCCGGTATGCGACGCGTTTCGCTAGTGCACATTCTGCTTTTCGTCGTCACTTTCGCCACGACGCTCCTGGCGGGCGCCCTGCAGCAGGGTGTGAACCCGCTGGAGGACCCCCTTTCCCTCTGGCGGGGCCTCCCATTTTCCCTGACCCTGCTGTTCATCCTCGGCGCCCACGAGTTCGGCCATTACGCCATGGCCCGGCGCCATGGCATCGACGTGACGCTGCCCTATTTCATCCCCGCGCCGTCCATCATCGGCACCTTCGGAGCCTTTATCAAGATGAAGACGCCCATTCCGGACCGGAGGGTCCTCCTGGATGTCGGTGCCGCCGGCCCCCTGACGGGGCTGATCGTCTCCGTGCCGATTCTCCTGGTCGGCCTGTATCTCTCCGAAGCGACATCCGCCGCCCCGGAAGGCCAGGGCATCGCCCTGGGAAGCTCCCTCCTCTTCAGCCTG
>CAZXMK010000243.1:0-4591 GCA_964641935.1 uncultured Syntrophaceae bacterium | reverse complement strand
AATGCTTCCTCTGGAAACCCCCGGTCGCGCCCCCGCGGACATTGGGCGATGCCGGGTGATCCGGTCTTCGGGGCTGCAACCCAACGGTTGATCTCCGGGACCGGAGAGCGTAGAAAAGATGTCCTGACTTTTCCTGGAGCAGACCTGAATGATCCGGAACATCGAACGATTGTTTTTATCCCGTGCGCTGCAGCGACGGTCCTTTCCCCGGGAATCCCGCTTGGCCTTCGGACGGGTCGTTCCGTGGCTGTTGTTTCTGGTTCTCCTGGCGGTCGCCGTTCCGGCCGCAACAGCGGAGCGACCCTACCGTCATCTCGTTGTCCTGGGCGATCCCCATGTCCCCGGGCAGCACATGGAGGCGAAAGAGCAGGTCCTCCGGACCGTCAACTCCTGGCCGGACGTGGATCTGGTCGTTGCCGTGGGGGATCTCTGCGAGGACCGCGGGACCGTCGAGGAGTACCGGACGGTGAAACGGTTCTTCGGCGGGCTCGCGAAACCGTTTCTGCCGATTCCGGGGAACCACGACGTCGTCTACCGGGACGAGCTGAACGCGAAGGGGCGCAGGGTCCGGGGCGACGACGCCTCCCGGGAGGAGAAGAGGCGGCGTTTCCGGGAGGCCTTCGGGCTGGCGGCAGACTATCACAGCAGGAAAATGGGCGGCTACCTCCTCGTTTTCCTCGCGCCGGAGCGGCCGGAGCACCTCGCGGAGATGTCGTACCGGCAGGTCGACTGGCTGAGATCGGAACTGAAGAAGCACCGGCGGCTCCCGACCATCGTGTTTTTTCACGCCCCCCTCCGGGGAACCCTCCCGGACTACAATTTCCGCGTCAACACGCAGAACTACATCGCCCAGCCGGCCGACCGGATCCATGACGTCCTGATGGAGAATCCCCAGGTCTTCCTCTGGGTCTCCGGCCACACCCATACCGTACCGTTCCAGGACGGCTTCGCCTCGCCGATCAACACATACGGGAAACACGTCACGAACATCCACAATCCCGACATGAACCGCGCCGGTATCTGGACAAATTCCCTCTACCTGTTTCCCGACCGCGTCGTCATCCGGACCTACGATCACAGAAAAGGTGCCTGGCTTCCGGAGCTGGAGCGGACCATCCGGCCGGAGGACCCGCGGAAAACGTCGGGCCGGAGCCGCGCCGGCATTCCGCCCTGACGGCGGCCTGCTCCGGAACGTTCGGGTTGATTAACGGGCGAGGATATTATAGAAAGGACGCCACCCGGCATTGCGGAGCGGAGAAACCATGGGCCTCACCATCACCGAAAAAATCCTTCTGCGGCACACCGACCTGGCGGAGATCCATCCGGGGATGCTCATCAACGCCCGCGTGGATATTGCCCTCGGCCACGACATCACGGCGCCCATCGCCATCGACGAGTTCAGGAAGGCCGGAGGGGGCAAGGTCTTCGATCCCTCCAGGGTCGTCCTCGTGGCGGACCACTTCACGCCCAACAAGGATATCCTCTCGGCGGGACAGGTGAAGATCCTCCGGGAGTTCGCCCGGGAGCAGGGCCTGACCCACTATTACGAAGGCGGGCGGTGCGGCGTCGAGCACGTCCTGCTCCACGAGAAGGGGATCGTCGTCCCCGGCGACGTGGTCATCGGTGCCGACAGCCACACCTGCACGTACGGCGCACTGGGGGCCTTCTCCACCGGCGTAGGAAGCACCGATCTTGCGGCGGTCATGATGACCGGCGAAGTCTGGCTCCGCGTTCCCGAGAGCATGGAGATCGTCCTCCGCGGCCGTCCGGGGCGCTGGGTGAGCGGGAAGGACGTCATTCTCCACGTCATCGGCCGGATCGGTGTCGACGGCGCCCTGTACAAGGCCATGGAATTCAAGGGAGACGGCGTTTCCGCGCTGTCCCTGGCGGACCGGTTCACCATGGCCAACATGGTCATCGAGGCGGGGGCCAAGAACGGGATCTTCGCGCCGGACGCCGCCGTGGAGGCCTATGTGAAGGAGCGGGCCGGCCGGACCGGCAGCCTTCTTGCCTCCGACCCGGACGCCCGGTACGCCGAGCGCCTGGAGGTGGACCTGGCCGCCCTGGAACCCCAGGTGGCCTTCCCCCACCTGCCCTCCAACACCCGGGGAATCCGCGAGGCGGGCAACGTTCCCATCGACCAGGTCTACATCGGCTCCTGCACGAACGGCCGGATCGAGGACCTGCGGATCGCCGCATCGCTCCTCAAGGGGAGAAAGGCGGCGCCGAGGCTCCGCCTGATCGTCGTCCCTGCCACGCCGGAGGTCTACGGCCAGGCCCTGCGGGAAGGGATCCTGGCGGAGGGCGAGCGGGCCGTGGCGACGCCGAACCGGAACTTCGTCGGCCGCCTGGGCCACACGAACCGCGACGTCTACCTGGCCGACCCCGCCGTGGCGGCGGCGTCGGCCGTCCTGGGCCGGATCGCCGGACCCGACGAACTGGAGGGGGGTGCCCGATGAAATTCCGGGGCCGCGTGTGGATATTCGGGGACAACGTCGACACCGACGTCATCTATCCCGCCCGGTACATGAACATCCACGATCCGAAGCAGATGGCCGCCCACTGCATGGAGGACGCCGACCCGGATTTCATGAAGAAGATCCGCCCCGGCGACGTCATCGTCGCGGGGGAGAATTTCGGCTGCGGCTCCTCCCGGGAGCACGCCCCCATCGCCATCCGCGAGGCGGGCCTCTCGTGCGTCGTGGCCCGGAGCTTTGCCCGCATCTTCTACCGCAACGCCTTCAACATGGGGCTGCCCATCTTCGAGTCGGCGGAGCTGCGGGACCGGGTGGCGGAAGGGGCCGAGATCGAGGTGGACGGCGCCGCCGGGACGATCCGCATCCTCGGCGGGGAGGGGGAGACCCTGTCCATCCAGCCCATTCCGCCGTTCATGCAGGAGCTGCTCCGGGACGGCGGTCTCATGAAGCACCTGGCGAAGAAACGGTCCGCCGGGGAGGGATGCATATGAGCGGGAAGCGTTTCCGGATCGCCGTATTCCCCGGTGACGGCATCGGGCCGGAGGTCGTCCGGGAGGCCCTGCGGGTCCTCGATGCCCTGACGGCAGAGGCCGGCCTGTCCCTGGAGATCCGGGAAGGCCTGGCCGGCGGCGCCGCCTACGACAAGCTCGGGGAGCCCCTTCCGGAGCAGAGCCTGTCGCTGGCGATGGAGTCCGACGCCGTTCTCCTGGGCGCTGTGGGCGGTCCCAAGTGGGAAGCCCTCGATTATGCCCTTCGACCGGAGCGGGCACTCCTGGGGCTCCGGGAGCGGCTGGGCCTGTTTGCCAATCTCCGGCCGGTCCACGTCTTCGAGGACCTGCTGGACGCCTCCCCGCTCCGGCGCTCTGTCGTCGAGGGAACCGATGTCCTGATCGTCCGGGAACTGACGGGAGACCTCTACTTCGGGACCCCCCGGGGCGTCCGTGTCGAGGACGGGCAGCGGGTGGGCATCAACACCCTCGTCTACACGGAAGGGGAGATCCGCCGCATTGCGAAAACGGGCTTCGAGGCCGCCCGGGCGCGGAGAAGGAAACTGCTCTCCGTGGACAAGGCGAATGTCCTGGAGAGCACCCAGCTCTGGCGGGACGTGGTGACGGAGGTCGGCCGGGACTACCCGGACGTGGAGCTCGGCCACATGTACGTGGACAACTGCGCCATGCAGCTGGTCCGCAACCCGCGCCAGTTCGACGTCATCGTCACGACGAACATGTTCGGCGACATCCTGAGCGACGAGGCCGCCATGATCACCGGCTCCATCGGGATGCTGCCGTCGGCGAGCCTCGGGGACGGCCGGGGGATGTACGAGCCCATCCACGGATCGGCCCCGGACATCGCCGGGGCGGACGCCGCCAATCCCCTGGGGACGATCCTCTCCGTCGCCATGATGCTCCGCCATTCCTTCGGCCTCGAGAAGGAGGCCCGAAGGATCGAGGACGCCGTCCGGGCGGTCCTCCGGGACGGTCTCCGGACCCGCGACATCGCCGGGGACGGGGCAGGGCCGGCCCCCGTCGGCACGGCCGCCATGGGGGATGCCGTCGTCCGGAAGATCCGGGGCGGGGCCTGACGGTTTCCCCGGGCAAGGACCGACGGCGAACCGATCCGGTCGCCCCAAAGGGAGCGAAGATGCAGGACGCACCCGGCCGGCCTTGGCCGGTCACCGTTTTCGATGCCATCCCTATCCGGACACCCGTCCGGGAGATCTATCGCCGGCTCGGCTGGCGATCCGGGCAGACGGAACTCCCGGACGACCGGCGGCGCGAGGTGGACCGGCAGATCCGGGAGGCCGAGTCCCTCATCCGGCTTCGGGGGGCGGTCCGCAGAATTCCTCTCCTCCGCCTGGAGGCGGGGCGTACGGTCCTGGCCGGAGGAGAAGCACTGGAGAGCGCGAAGCTGTCCCGTCTTCTCACGGGATGCCCGGAGATTCTCCTGATGGCCGCCACGGCGGGCGGGGACATCGTGGCGGCGGCCTCCCGGGACACCGCCGCCGGAAGCGCCATGCGCGGGGTCGTTCTGGACGCCGCGGCCAGCGAGATCACCGACGCCGCCCTGGATTGGATCGCGGCCTGGTTCAACAGGATGCTCCTCCGGGAGGGGCG
>CAZXMK010000242.1:275-4602 GCA_964641935.1 uncultured Syntrophaceae bacterium | reverse complement strand
CGGGGGAGAAGGGAGAGAGTCTGGTTTTCGCCTCCCTTCCTGGGAATCTATGCCTCCCTGGTCCTGCGGCCCTCCATTCCGCCCGGCGAGGCTCCCCGCATGGCCATCCTGGCGGCGGTGGCCGTGGCCGAAGCGATCCGCTCCGAGACGGGCCTCCCGGTGACCATCAAGTGGCCCAATGACATCCTGGCGGGGGGCCGGAAAATAGCCGGCATCCTCCTGGAGCTAGCCACGGACATGGGAGCCGTGGACTACCTGGTGATCGGCGTGGGAATCAACGTCAACGTCCCGTCCGGGCTGTTTCCCCCGGAGATCCGCCCCCTGGCGACGAGCGTTCTCATCGAGACCGGAATTGAGATCCCGCGCGTCGGGCTGCTGCGCCGCTGCCTCGAATCCCTGGACACCTGGTATGACCGCTTCACGGCCGAGGGGTTCGCCCCCGTCCTTGCATGCTGGAAGGCCATGAGCCGGATGATCGGGCAGCGGGTCGTCGTCCAGGTCCCCGGTCGGGACCTGGCGGGCATCGTGACCGATGTGGACGAAAACGGATTTCTGCTGCTCCGGGACGACGGCGGCCGCGACCACCGGATCTTTTCCGGCGACGTGAGCCTCCTGACCGGGACGGAGAAAGGATAGCCATTTCATGAAAAAGCAGGAAACGTCGCTCCGCGGCATGGCCTACGCCGCCATGTTCGGAGCCCTGACGGCCCTGGGGGCCTACATCATGGTCCCCGTTCCACCCGTTCCGGTGACGATGCAGACCCTGTTCGTCTTCCTGGCGGGATCGCTCCTGGGGGGGTACCTGGGGGCCATGAGCCAGGTGGTCTATATCCTCCTCGGCGTCATCGGCCTGCCCGTCTTCGCCGGGGGCAAGGCCGGGGCGGGTGTGCTCCTCGGACCGACGGGAGGATATCTGATCGGGTTCGTGATCGGAGCCTACATCCTGGGCCGCCTGGCGGACCCCCGGATGAAGCCGGGGTTCTTCGTGCTGCTCGTCTGCATGTTCACAAGCCTGGTGGTGATCTATGCGTGCGGCGTCGCCCAGTTGATGTACGTGGCGAAGCTCAGCCTGCGCAAGGCCCTGATTGTCGGCGTCCTGCCGCCCCTGCCGGGAGACGCCGTGAAGATGGTCGTGGCGGCACTGATCTGCATCAAGGTCCGGGACCGCCTGAAGCTTGTGAAGGGTGCAAGCCGGCGATGATCGTTCTCGATGGTGTGTCGTTCCGCTACGGCGAGGAGGGGCCGGACGTGCTCCGGGGGGTGGATTTCCACCTGCGAGAGGGGGAATACGTCGCCCTGGCCGGGCACAACGGATGCGGCAAGAGCACGCTCCTGAAGCACCTCAACGCCCTCCTCGTCCCGAATGCGGGGACGGTGATCGTGGACGGCCTCGACACGCGGGATCCGTCCGCGCAGCGGCAGATCCGCCGGGCCGTGGGCATGGTGTTCCAGAATCCTGACCATCAGATCGTGGGCATGACCGTGGAGGAGGACGTGGCCTTCGGGCCGGGCAACCTGGCCCTGCCGCCCCGGGAGATCCGGGAGTGCGTGCGGGAGGCCCTGGCCCGGGTGGGCCTGGAAGGATACGAATCGCGTGCCCCCCACACCCTGTCCGGCGGGGAGAAGCGGCTCGTCTCCATCGCCGGGGTCCTGGCCATGAAGCCACGGTTCATCGCCCTCGACGAGCCGACGGCCTATCTCGACCCCGTCTCGCGGCGGCGTGTCCTCGACCTGATTGCCGGGCTTCACCGCCAGGGGATGGGCATCCTGCACGTCACACACAGCATAGGCAACGTCGTGGACGCGGACCGGCTCGTGGTCATGGAGGGCGGAGCGATCGCCCTGGACGACCGGCCGGAGACAGCCTGTGCCGCCCTGGCCTCGGGGCGCTTCCCGGGGCTGGAGATCCCTCCCGTGGCGGCCCTGATGGCCGAACTGAGCAGTCTCGGATGGGGCGTGAACCCGAACATCCTGTCCGTCCGGGACGCCTGCCGGGAGATCGACGCCTGTCTGAACCGCCTTCCGGGAGGACGCCCGTGATGAAGTCGTTCCGGTTCGGCCTCTTCGTGGCCGGAGACTCCCCTCTCCACCGGCTCGACCCGCGGGTCAAGATCCTCTCCGTCGTTGTCCTCGGCGTTCTCACGTTCCAGGCTTCCGCGGCGGCGGCGATCCTGATCAGCCTCCTGCTCGCGGTCCTGACGGCGCTTTCCCGCATGCGGCCGCGCCGCCTCTGGGAGGCCCTGAAGCCTCTGTCGGTATTCGCCGCGCTTCTGTTCCTCATCCACCTCTTCTCCACCGACGGCCAGGCCCTGGCGTCCCTTTCCGCGGGACCGCTCCGGGTCACCCGGGAAGGGCTGCTGCAGGGCGGATTTGTCGTCTGGCAGTTCTTCGCCCTGGTCTCCCTGGGGGTTCTCTTGACCATGACCACCGGGCCGACCGACCTGGTCGCCGCCCTGGAGAAGCTCCTGGGTCCGCTGAGGGTCCTCCGCGTTCCCGCCCAGGACCTGGCGGTCATGGTCTCCCTGGCCCTGCGCTTCCTGCCGACTTTCCAGGAGGAGCTGGATAAGCTGAAGACGGCCCGCCTCGCCCGGGGGGCAGACTGGCGGCGGGACGGCGCCATCCGCAGGCTGAAGGCCGCGTCGTCCCTGGTGGTGCCTCTTCTGCTGGGAACCGCACGGAGGGCCGACGATCTCGCCGAGGCCATGGAGGCCCGGGGGTACGCCCGGGGGCCCCGGACGGGTCTCCGGGAGCTGCGCCTGGCCCGGGCGGATTACGCCGCCCTGGCGTTCGTGACAGCGTTCACGGGCGTGGTCCTGGCAGCGGGAATGATCTGAAATCCCGCCGACGGCGGGCAATACAACGGGATCACACGGGAGAGAAGGGAGGGTACAACATGAAAACGCTGAGGCTTTGCATGGGGATCGCCGCGGCAATCCTTTTTGCCATCTGCGGCACAACGGTCCTGGCGGAGGGCGAACTGTCGCAGAAATCACGGCCGGCCCTGGGCCCGGACATGCCGGGAACGTGGGAGATGGTCTACCAGAAGCACGGAAAGGTGCCGGCAGCGGATTCCCTGTTTTTTGCCCGTCACCAGCGGTTTCAATTCACGGCCGACGGCCGGGCCCGGAACCTGGCCTCGGTCAGGCCCTTCGATGCCGTCATCCTGTCCGTCTGGGAGAATGCGCCCCTGTCGACCCGTTTCCGCTTTTCCAAGCCGGGCGTCATGAATGTCGTCCGCTCCCCCCGGGACCAGGACTGGATCGTCATCTCCGTGATCACGGCGGACCTGAAGAAAGCGCTGGTCCCCGATGCACCGCTCCTGAAGAAGGGCGACCTGATCCTGGCCTATATGACGCCGGAGAAGCGGGTGTACATGCATCGGTACCTGAGGCGCATCCCGTAGCGGGAGGCCCGGAGCGGGCGGGCGGAATCGGATGGCCCGCGCACGGTTCCTATTCCGGCTTCAGCCAGCGGGTCATCCGGGGGATCTCCTCGGCCGTCCAGGCGGGGGTTTGCCGGATGGCGAAGAACAGGGCGAACAGACGCTCCATGAGGGACACGGCCCGCTCCGCCAGGTGGATCCGCTCCAGGAGCCGCCCCGCCTCGTCTTTCTCATTCGCGTCCTCATCCGCTTCCGCGGGCAGCTTCATGGACTGAAAGCGGAACCGGTCGGCCTTGAAGGTGAACTCCCAGGCGTCCGCGTCCTGCTTGAGAGACAGGCGGGCCTCGCGGATCTTCTTCCCCCGCCGGAGGGCCTCCCGCCCCTCTTTCAGCTCCGCGTTCAGGCCGTGGCAGACCACCGTTTCCGCGTAGTCTCCCTGGCCGCCCTCGAGGACGACGCGCCGGATGAAAGCCAGCTCTACCTCCTCCTTCCGGTCCAGCGCGATCGATCCGGCCCGCTCCTCGCTCTTGAACCACAGCCACGTCAGGAATTCCCGGCCCAGGGTGAAGGGGGCCGGACCCTCCGGGCCGAGGGCGGCCGCGGCCTCGTCACAGGGGCTGTAGGGCTCGAGGACCGTGGAGAAGGTGTCCCGGAAGAGCAGGGTGAAGTCGTCGCAGATCTTGTCGGTGTGGGTGCAGAAGAGGACCCGTTTCTCGGGGAGAAACCAGCAGGCCTCGTAGAGGGCGGGAACGGCCGGGGCGCCGGCGAGGAGCTCCTCCCGGACCGTCTCCTTGAGCAGGCCCTGCTGGTGGCGGCTGAGGCGCTCCTGCTGCTTTTCTTCCCTGAATCGTCGCTGGGCCTCGAGGGTCCGGAAGCGGAGCAGGGCCGGGGAGACCTGCTTCCGGTCGATCCGGAGGCAGAAGAGGGCCAGGTGTCCCCGCACGG
>CAZXMK010000242.1:0-260 GCA_964641935.1 uncultured Syntrophaceae bacterium | reverse complement strand
TCGTCTCTTCCTCGGAGCGGGAGAGGGCCTCCCGGAAGGAGAAGGACCGCAGCCGGTCCGTCAGGACCTCCGGGTCCGGGGGTGCCGGGGCCTCGCGGGCCGGCCGGAACAGGGAAAAGGTGAGGGGACCTTTCTGGATGGGCATGGGGACCTCCGGAGCGGATTGATCGGGACAGATGCGGGAAGGCCGGGTCGTCCCGTCGGCCGGACGGACCGGCCGGCCGCCTCTGTAGCGCACCCGCCGGGACCTGTCAAGGCGC
>CAZXMK010000241.1:0-4641 GCA_964641935.1 uncultured Syntrophaceae bacterium | reverse complement strand
CAGGTTGAGGAATGCCTGCATGAGCATTTCCTGGTCCCCGTGAATGGCCGGCAGATCCGGGGCGAGGTCCTCCTCCATCCGGGTTTTCCTGAGCGGGTTGTTCAATTTCCCGAGATAAATGACTTTTTTGAGAAGCTCCGCGACGTTCAGAGAGGAGACGCCGAGGTTCGATTTGCCCGCATAGGCCAGAAGTTCGCGGCTGAGCTTGTCCAGCCGGTCCACCTGGCTTACGATCATGTTCAGGTAGGTCTCGCTCTTATCGTCCCCTTTGATCCTCTCTTTCACCAGCGTGGCCAGCGCCTTGATCGTCCCCAGAGGCGTCCGGATCTCGTGGGAGATGCCGAGGGACAGCTGCCCGAGGGCGGCCAGCCGGTCCGCCCTCTGAACCTCGGCCTCCAGCTTCTTCTCCTCGCTGATGTCCTGCGTCCACATGATCACGCCGAGCTTCCCGCCCGCGGCGTCCCGGCACAGGGTGGCAAAGCAGTTGATGTCGAGTATCGTTCCCGCATGGTTCTGGAACACGACCCTCGTGGCCTTGATGCCCTGCTCCGTCCGGATGGCATATTCGAAGGTCCGGTTCATCCTGGCCCGTTCGTGTTCCGCGAGGCAAAGCAGAAATGATTTGCCCATCAACTCCGCTTTCCGGACTTCCCACATCTCTTCGGCGGTTTTGTTGAAGGCCAGGACATTCCCGTTCAGATCGGTCAGGATGATGCCGATGCCGATGCTTTCGAGGATGCTTTCCTGAAAATTCTTCGGCCTGGGCAGTTCTATCTTCTGGATATCCACGGTTCGCTTCCCGTTCGATCGTTGGAATCCGTCATAGCATATCTGCGGATGGACCCCAATATGAAGTTTCCCGTTCTGTCCCATACCCGGCCGGGCGGTTGGATCAATGCGCCCCTCCCTCCAGCGTCTCGGCAAGTTCCCGAAGAATATCGTTCAGGTCCGCGGTCATCACATAGTCCGCCGATTGCATGGCATTGGCGTTCTCGTCGCGGTTGACTGCTACGATCGTTCCGGCATCGCGGATCCCGACCATGAACTGAACCTGGCCGGAGATGCCCAGCAGGAGCGCCAGCTCCGGCTTGCAGATTTTCCCGGAAAGCCCGATGACCCGGTCTTCCGAAAGCCATTTCCTGTCCGTGGCCACGGGTTTCGAACAGGCGACCTCGCCCTTCAGGGCGGCGGCGATCCTGTCCACGGTCGCCAGATCGTCCCGGTTCTCCATTCCGCACCCCACCGCCACAAGAACGGGGGCCGTCTCGATCTGGACTGCATCCCCGGCCCTCGGGCGGGATTCCTGAAGCCGGATGCCGGAGCCTTTGACGTCCACGGACAGGTCGACAACCCGGCCGGCGCCTTCCGGGGCGGCCACAAATGCCTTGGCCGCCAGGGCGATCACCTTCTTCGGGGTTGTCACGGTCTGGACGGCGACAGTGGCCCCTCCCAGGGCATTCCGCGTGCACTCGATCCTGCCAGACCGGACCTCCAGGGCGCTGACGTCGGTCAGGCATCCTGCGTCGAGCATCTGGGCCAGACGCCCCGCCAGTTCCTTTCCCCGCCGGTTCGAGGAGAGGAGGACGACATCCGCATCCAGCGCCTCGACGGCCCTGCGCAGGGCCCGGGCCATGGATGCCGGGTCTTCGAGCCGGATGTCTCCGCCATCGATCCGGCAGACCTCGGCTCCCCTGCCTGCCAGGGCCTCCGCCTGATTCGGATTGTTGATGCTGACCGCCTTCACGGCGGCCCCCGTATGCTCTGCGATGGATCGGGCCGCCGACAGAAGCTCAAACGCAAGCCGGTCCCGATCGCTGTATACGATGATTCCCGCCATGTTCTACCTCCCCAGAAATCCTTCCTTTTCGAGTACGGCGCGCAGGTCCGCGCAGGTCTGCACCGGTTCGTGCCTGCGAGAGGTCTCCGGTGCCAGGTTGCTGACCGTTTCGATCCGCTGCCTGCCCGTATCCACGGCCAGATCGGACGCTTCCAAGACTTTCACGGGCTTTCTCCCGGCCTTCAGGATCTGGGTGACGGACGGGATCCGCGGCTCGTTGATGTCCCCCAGGATGCTGATGACGACGGGCAATGCCGCTTCGACGGTCTCCTCGCAGTCCTCCAGCACCCGGTTGACCCGCGCCGTCCGGCCGTCCGTCTCCACACGGCCCGCATAGCCGACCTGTGGCAGATCGAGGATCTCGGCCACCCTCGGCCCCGTCTGTCCCGAATAGTTGTCGCCGCTGCCTTCGCCGAAGAGGAGCATGTCCACTGCACCGATTCTCCTGACCGCTTCGGCCAGGAGGGCGGCGCTGACGGAGCTTTCCCATGCACCGGCACCATCGTCCACAACGATGAAGGCCTCGTCGGCCCCGGCGGCCAGCGCTTCCTTGACGGTTTCCCCGGCGTCCGGGGTCCCCGCCGACACGACGATGACGCGGCTGTCATTCCCCAGGGCTTCCCGGATCCTCAGTCCCTCTTCGAGGGCGTTCCGGTCGATTTTCCCGAGCGTCACGGGAACATCCTCCATTACCGGCCGGCGATTCCGGATCCGGATCTGCTGCAGGTCGGGAATCTGCTTCATGGCAACAACAATCTTCACGATCAAACCTCCTCTTATGGATCACGACCGGACGCAGGAAATTGGCTCTCCGCCCCGCCCGGTGCTTTTCCTGCGAACGCGCCGACGCGTCGAACCTGGCTTTCAGCCGAACCGGAACTGAACGCCCGCACCGCCGTTCGGATACCGCCAGTCCAGCACATCCCCGCCGCACACCCTCAGGCACGTCCCGCACTCCAGGCAACCGTCCTCGCTCACGGTGACCGCCCCCGAGGCATCCTCGCGGTACAGGCCGGCGGGGCAGATCCGGACCATTTTCCTCAGGCGGGGGTCACGCTCCTTTCCCTTCCGAACGACAATGGGGAACTCTTTGTCTTCCTTGAAAACATCCAATGCCAGCTTGGCCTTCAGGTCGCTCATAGCTTCATCATCCTCCGGCACAGGGAGGCCGCCTCCCACAATTCGCGCACCCCGAAATGATTCCTGACAGTGGCGAATATGCGGGCTTTCGGCCCCGCCGGTATTTCATAAAGGTCCTTCACGAGCCCGAGAATCCGGCCGGGATACCGACCGTACAGCGGCGGGTATTCGAGAACGTTGAGGGAATCCCGGAAGCTCTTGAAATCTTTCAGGACAAAACTGTCGTTCAGCATCGTCTCATAGACCGACAGGGTCGAGGCGGCGAAGTCATTCTTTTTTCGGGCCTCGATCACGGCCCGGGCGGCGTAATATCCCGATGCCATGGCGTATTCCATCCCCCGGACGGTGATCCCGATATTGACGGCAAAGCCCGCGGCGTCCCCCGCAACGAGAATGCCGTCCCCAAAGAGCCGGCCCATGGCCTTCAGACCCCCTTCCGGGATCATGTGTGCGGAGTACTCGACGGTCTCTCCCCCCTGGATCAGCCGGGAGACCTCGGGCCGCTGCCGGAAGCCCTCCAGGAGCCCGGGCACCGAAACCTCCGCCCCGTCCCTCGAGAGCGCCCCGATTCCCAGGACAACGCCCAGGCTGATGCTGCTCCTGTTCGTATAGAGGAATCCGCCCCCGAATGTTCCCGCCGTGACGTCGCCGAGAAAGAGGCGGGCGGCGCCTTCATCCCCGGTCAGGTTGAAGCGCTCCCCGATCATGGCGGGGTCCATCTCGATCACTTCCTTCACCCCGACGCCGAAGTGACCGGCCTCGGGCGTTTTGTTCAGCCCGGCCTTTTCAGCGGTGAAGGAGAGGACGCCGTCACAGGCGATCACGACGTCGGCCAGGAGCCGGTCCCCCGCCGCCACGACACCGACAACCCGACCGTTCTCGCGGACGACATCGTCCACGCGGGCCTTGCAGACGATCGTGGCGCCCTTGCGCTCGGCCTGCCTGGCAAACCACTTGTCGAACCGGCCGCGCAGGACGCTGTAACTACGGCGGGGCTCCTGCGACAGCTCCTGCCCGTCGTACCGGACGGTCAGGGAGCGGTCGGGGCCCATCAGGCAGATCTCCTCGTGGGCAATGAAGCGCTCGAGGGGGGCCTTGCTCCACAGGTCCGGAAACAGGTCCCGGATGGGGCTTACGTACAGGCGGCCTCCCGTGACGTTCTTGGCTCCCGGGTAATCGCCCCGCTCGAGCACCAGTACTTCCAGGCCTTCCGCCGCGAGGGTCCAGGCGGCGGAAATCCCCGCCAGCCCCGCCCCGACGACGATGGCGTCAAACCGGATATTGTCTTGCTGTTCCATGGACCTTCGTTCCCATGTAAAAAGTGCCGGCGGAAGAGGTTCCGCCGGCTTGGCCCATTCATCCCCCGCTCAAGGGATCGACCGCATGATTCCGGTGGCAGGGGACAAGGTTAACTGTTCAGGATCACCCCGGCACCCAGCACTTTCAGGAGTGGTGCCGTTCCCTCAACCTGCGGACCGATGATCACGTCTCCCCAGGTGTGGGAAATCGGGTAATCGGCCATCAGACCGTAGGAGCCGTGGATGCCCATGGAGATCCGGGCGATGTCGATGGCCGTCTCGGCAACGAACACCTTCGACAGGGCCGCCTCCTTCACGAGCTGCATCGGATCCCGGTAATGGTCCGCCGCCCACCCGAGGTGATAG
>CAZXMK010000240.1:0-4655 GCA_964641935.1 uncultured Syntrophaceae bacterium | reverse complement strand
CAGAACTACTTCCGCATGTACGACAAGCTGGCGGGCATGACCGGCACCGCCGACACGGAGGCGGAGGAGTTCAAGAAGATCTACGGCCTCGAGGTGGTGGTCGTTCCGACGAACATGCCCATGATCCGGGAAGACCATACGGACGTCGTCTACAAGACGGAGGAGGAAAAGTTCAAGGCCGTCATCGAGGAGATCAAGGAGATGCACCGGAACGGCCGGCCCGTCCTGGTGGGCACCATCTCCATCGAGAAGTCGGAGTACCTGAGCAAGATTCTCTCCCGGACGGGGGTCAAGCACCACGTCCTCAACGCCAAGCAGCACGACCGGGAGGCGGAGATCGTTGCCCAGGCGGGCCAGCGGGGCATGGTGACCATCTCGACCAACATGGCGGGGCGCGGAACCGACATCAAGCTGGGCGAGGGTGTCGCGGAGCTGGGGGGCCTCCACATCCTGGGAACGGAGCGCCACGAGAGCCGGCGGATCGACAACCAGCTCCGGGGCCGCTCGGGACGCCAGGGGGACATGGGCTCCTCCCGGTTCTACCTTTCCCTCGAGGACGACCTGATGCGCATCTTCGGGGGCGAGAAGATCTCCTCGATCATGGACCGGATCGGCCTCGAGGAGAACCAGCCCATCGAGCACCGGATGATCTCCAAGGCGATCGAGAACTCCCAGAAGCGCGTGGAGGGACAGAACTTCGAGATCCGCAAGCACCTCCTGGAATACGACGACGTCATGAACCGCCAGCGGCAGGTCATCTACGAGCAGCGCCGCAAGGTCCTCCGGGGAGGCGAAGGCCTCTGGTCGGATCTGGAAGAAATGCTGGGGGACATCCTGGACGACCTGATTCCGGATTTCATCGACGAGAAGGGAAATCCGGTGGACGGGGACTTGAAGGGGCTTGAGGACACCGTCTTCAAGCAGTTTTCCCTGAAGATGAACTTCTCCGACCGGGAAGACCTGCGGCCCGCTGTGATCCAGGAGGAGATCCACCAGGCCGTGATGAAGCTCCTCCGGGACAAGGAGGCGGAGTTCGGGAAGGAGCTGATGGAATACCTCCTTCGCGTCATCATGCTGAATGCCATCGACACGCAGTGGAAGGATCACCTGCTGGCCATGGATCATCTCAAGGAGGGGATCGGGCTTCGGGGATACGGACAGAAGGATCCCGTCCGGGAGTACCAGAAGGAAGGGTACGACATGTTCATGGAGATGATCGAGCGGATCAAGATGGACAGCCTGGAGAAGCTCTGCATGATCCGGATCCAGCGGGAGGATGAGGTCGAACGGATCCAGCGGCGGCAGGAGCAGGAGTACGTCATGAGCCGGGGAGGCGACGGGGCGGCGGCCGCCCCGGTCAAGCGGACCGGGGAGAAGGTCGGCCGGAATGATCCCTGCCCCTGCGGGAGCGGGAAGAAATACAAGAAATGCTGCGGAGCGAATTGAAAAGCGGCGACAAGAGATGCGGCCAACGGGGAACGGCATGAGCAGGAATATGAATTGGACCGTCCCGGGTTTCCGGGCGGCGGGGATTGCCTCGGGGATCAAGGAGGACGGGCGAAAGGACCTGGCCCTGATCGTTTCGGACGAGCCGGCCTCCGCGGCGGGTATGTTCACCACCAACGCCTTCAAGGCGGCACCGGTGATCGTGGACATGGAGCGCATCCGGTCCGGCCGGGCCCAGGCGATCCTGACCAACAGCGGCAACGCCAACGCTGCCATGGGGCCCGAGGGCATCGAAGACGCCCGGGCGTCCTCCCGGGCCGTCTCGGAAGCGCTGGGCATTCCGGATGACATGATTCTGGTGGCATCCACGGGAGTCATCGGCCGGCGCCTGCCCGTCGGGAAGATCCTGGCCGGCATCGGGCCGCTGGCCGGGAGACTGCGGCGCGACGGGATGGAAGAGGCCCAGGAGGCGATCCTCACGACGGACCGGTTTCCCAAGATGGCCCTCCGCGCGGAGAGCATCGACGGCCGGCCCGTGACGGTCCTCGGGATGGCCAAAGGAGCCGGCATGATTCAGCCGAACATGGCGACCATGCTGGCCTACGTTCTCACGGATGCGGTCGTGGAGCCCCGCCTCCTGGGAGAGCTGCTCCGGGAAGGGGTGGCCGGGAGTTTCAACGCCATTTCCGTGGACGGCTGCATGAGCACCAACGATACCCTGCTCGTCCTGGCCAACGGCCGGGCGGGGAACCGCCCTTTCCGGAAAGGGGACCGTGACGGCAGGACCTTCCGGGGGATGCTGTCGGCGGTCCTGGAGGAGATGGCCCTGGCCATGGTCCGGGACGGGGAAGGGGCGACCAAGGTCGTTACGCTGGAAGTGTCCGGCGGGAGGACGAAGGCGGAGGCCCGGAGGGTGGCCTACGCCGTGGGGAACTCGAACCTGTTCAAGACGGCCTGTTTCGGGGGAGACCCCAACTGGGGGCGCGTGATCGGGGCGGTGGGAGCCGCCGGTGTGCCGGTGAATCCCGACGCCGTCGAGGTATCCTTCGGAGGGGTGACGGTCTTTGCGGGCGGCCGGGGCATTCCCGCGGCGACGGCGGAGCTGGCCCGAGTCATGGCCTTGGACCGGATCCATGTCCGGATTGATCTTGCCGGAGGCAGGGGGGCATTCGTCCTTCATACCTCCGACCTGACCTTCGACTACGTCAAGATCAACGCCCATTACACGACCTGAGCGGGGGCTCCTTTTTTCGGGGCGCGGGGGCCGTCACGGGGGCATGCCGCCGTGGCGGAAGAATTGAGAGAAGGCAGGGTTTTCCCTTGCCAAGGGGAACCCATTATGCTAATGGCCGGCAGATTTCGCACATCCCCGGACCGGCAGGGGGTTGCTTTTCCTTGGAAAAGTTCCCTGGCGGGGTGATGGGGGTGGAGGAAAAAACAAAAGGAGAAAGACTATGGCAGCACTGATTTCCATGAAGCTCCTGCTCGAGGCGGGAGTCCACTTCGGTCACCAGACCAACAAATGGAACCCGAAGATGAAAACGTACATCTTCGGCGCCCGAAACGGCATCTACATCATCGATCTCCAGCAGACCGTCGAAATGTTCCACAAAGCCTACGACTTTGTCGTGAACACCGTGGCGAACGGCGGTACCATCCTGTTTGTGGGAACGAAGAAACAGTCCCAGGAAGCGATACGCGAGGAGGCCGGGCGCTGCGGCATGCCTTACGTGAACCAGCGCTGGCTCGGCGGCATGCTGACCAACTTCGCGACCATCAAGAAAAGCATCGACCGCCTCAACATGCTGGACAAGATGTTCCAGGATGAAAGCGTGCGGGCCTTCCCGAAGAAGGAGATCATGAAGCTCCAGAAGGAGCGGGACAAGCTCCTCAAGGTTCTCGGAGGAATCAGGACGCTCAAGGGGCATCCGGGCGGCCTGTTCATCGTGGACCCGAAACGGGAAGACATCACCGTTCAGGAGGCGCGGAAACTGGGAATTCCGATCACGGCCATCGTGGACACGAACTGCAACCCCGATCTTATTGACTACGTGATCCCCGGCAACGACGACGCCATCCGGGCCATCAAGCTCTTTTCATCCCGTATCGCCGATGCGGTCATGGAGGGAAAGAAGCGTTACGAGGAAAAGATTCAGGCGGAGAGCGACAAGGACGCCCGCTCACAGGAGGCTCCCGCCGAGGAGGTCGAGCCGGACGTTCCGGAGAGCGTGGAGAAGAAGGAGAGTCCCGAGGCGCAGGCCGGATCGACGGAAGCAACTGCTTGATTTCAAAGATATAAGGATGGAGGTTTAAACATTGGAAATTACATCCGCAATGGTAAAAGAGTTGAGGGATAAAACGGGCGCGGGCATGATGGACTGCAAGGAAGCCCTGCAGGCTTCCAGCGGCGATTTTGAAAAGGCCATCGACTTCCTGCGCAAAAAGGGCATGTCGGCGGCGACGAAGCGCTCCTCCAAGGCTGCCAAGGACGGCGCCGTCGGGTCCTACATCCACATGGGCGGAAAAATCGGCGTCCTCGTGGAGGTAAACTGCGAGACCGACTTTGTGGCGAAGACGGACAACTTCACCGGTTTCGTCAAGGACATCGCCATGCATGTGGCGGCGTCGAACCCCCTGTACCTGAAGAGCGAAGAGATCCCCGCGGCCGACCTCGAGCGGGAAAAGGCCATTTATCGGGATCAGCTTGCCCAGGAGAAGAAGCCCGAGAAGATCTGGGACAAGATCATCGAGGGGAAACTCAGGAAGTATTACGAGGATGTGTGTCTCCTGGACCAGAAATTCATCAAGAATCCCGACATCACGGTGAAGACGCTTCTGAACGAAATGATCGCCAAGACGGGAGAGAACATCATCATCCGTCGCTTCGCCCGGTTCCAGCTGGGAGAAGAGTTGAAGGGCTGATTTGGAAAAGCCGGTATTTCGCAGGGTACTCCTGAAGCTCAGCGGGGAAGCCCTTGCCGGGGGCCGGGGCTTCGGCTTCGATTTCGAGGTGATCGAGGGAATCGCCCGGGAAATCAAATCGGTTACGGCCCTGGGCGTCCAGATGGGACTCGTCAGCGGCGGGGGCACCATCTGGCGGGGCGGCATCGCCGCCGCCCGCGGCATGGACCGGACGTCGGCGGACTACACGGGGATGCTGGCGACGGTCATCAACGGACTGACCATGCAGAGCGCCCTGGAGGCCCAGG
>CAZXMK010000239.1:0-4668 GCA_964641935.1 uncultured Syntrophaceae bacterium | reverse complement strand
TTCAAAGCCCCGCCACAGGGTGATGCTGCTCCAGGCGTCCCGGACGGTGTTCGTGGCGTCCAGCTCGACTTCAATTCTCAGGTGTCCCTCGATGCGGGTAATGGGATCGATGATCATTCGCGTGGCCATAAGAATACCTCCCGTCGCCTATTCCTTGTTTGCGGTGTCTTTGTCGTTCCTGTGGACCCAGGCCGTGGCCCCGGCGTGGGCCGCGATGCCGGCGACGGTCGCGACCGTCAGCCCCATGGCGATGTGGTCCACCGTCGCTTCGCCGCCGCCGATGGTTGCAGCCTGGATCGGCTTCTCCAGCGGTGCCATCGTGTCCCAGAAATCCGGCTCCGTGCAGCCGATGCAACCGTGGCCGGCCATGATGGGCCAGGAAATCCCGTCGTTGAACCGGACCCGGCCGCAGTTGGCGAAGGTGTAGGGTCCCTTGCATCCCACCTTGTAGAGGCACCAGCCTTTCCTGGCGCCGTCGTCGCCCCACTCCTCGACGAACTCGCCCGCATCGTAATGGGGGCGGCGCTCGCAGTAGTCGTGGATGCGCTTGCCGTAGGCCCAGACCGGGCGTCCGAGTCCGTCCAAGGCCGGCAGCCCGCCGAACATCAGGTAGTGGAGGATTGTGCCGACGAAGTTGATCGGATTGGGGGGGCAGCCGGCGATGTTCACCGTCTGGAGGCCCAGGGCCCGGCCGACGCTGGCCGCATCGGTCGGATTCGGCTTTGCGGCCTGGACGTTGCCGAAGGCGGAGCAGCTGCCGATGCAGATCGTCATGGCCGCCTTGGAGGTCACCTCCCTGGCCACTTCGAGGCCCGTCTTGCCCTTCGGCCCCAGGGTCAGGTACTTGCCGCCCATGCCCAGCGGGATGGCGCCTTCCACGACGCAGACGAACTTCCCGGGGAAATCGTGGAGGGCCTTTTCGAGGCACTGCTCGGCCTGGTAGCCGGAGGCGGCCATCAAGGTCTCGTGATATTCGAGAGAAATGGTGTCGAGGAGGATGTCGTCGATGTTGGGATAGGAAGTGCGGAGAAGGGCTTCGCTGCAGCCGGTGCACTCGGCCATGTGGAGCCAGACGACGGGGACCCGGCTGAACTGCTCCGCCGCCCGAGCCACCATGGGCTTGAAGATGGGCGGAAGCATCAGGGCTCCCGTCATGATCGACGTCCACTTGAGGAAAGAGCGGCGGGTGACGCCGCGATCCTTCAGGACGTCCTGAAAGTCCTCCACCGGCGGCGGCAGTTCGCTGTCCATCCTGTCCAGATGGGCTTTGCAGCGGTCCATCAGCTCGCGGTACTGCTTCCGCACCACACGATCGTATTGCGCGCTTTTCTGGTGTGCCATACTTCCCCCTTTCAGCTTGGATCGGAATATCCGCCCCGGAGAGGGGGCTGGAGAGATTCCCGGCGACGTTGCTATGTATAAATTAGCATATATGCCGCCGTTGGCTTATGTCAGAATGAGCACACTGTCAAGGGAAAAGTGCCCAAAAGGGCAATGATGTTACTGGTATGTGTTTCGTGCTACGAGGGAAGGATGGACGGAGTTTCTATTTCTTCACATAGTGCTGCTTGTCGAACCACTCTTCCGTTGCCCGGATGCAGGCGTTGATCCGCTCCTCCAGCTCTTCGAACTGCTGGAGGAGACGCTTCGCCTCGTCCGTCAGGTGGCCGCCCTTTTCATGGGACCCTTTTTCGATCAGGGAGAGTCCCAACCGCTGCTCCGACGCCCGCACCCGGCCCCAGGCGGCCCGGTAGGACATCCCGAGCTTCTTGGCCGCCGCGTTCAGGCTTCCGCAGGCCTCGACCGCCCGGAACAGCTCCTGGCGGCCGTGTCCGAAGATGACCTTGCCGTCGCTTTCCAGCCAGACCTTGTGACGGATCTTCATGGTGTGGTTGCCCTCCTTTCCTCATGCATAGGGGGATCGGCCCTGGCAGGCCAGGCAGGACTCCCCGTCCCGGAGGGGATAGGCTTCCCCGCAGGACGGGCAGACGGCCGTCGGTCCCAGGCGCTTCTTCTCCATAAGTTCCGGCTTCACAAAGACGCGCTGCATGCTCAGGATCGAAGTCGCCGCCTCCCGGATCTCCTTCAGCAGCGCTTCCGAGTCCTGTTCCCGTTTGGGGACGCGCTTGAAATACCATGAATCGATCTGGGGCCACGCCTTGAGCTTCTGCGTGTCCATGTACACCCGGACGCCTTCTCCCGTGCTCTTATCGTACATGGTCAGGGCGAAGCGGCCGGTGTCGAAAATCTTCATCCAGCCGTTCCCGATGGTGCAGGGGGTCAGGATCTGGACGGCATCGGGGAGGCAGACCCTGGTCTCGCAGAGGGCGTCGTAGAACTCCCCCTCCGGGAGGTTCTGCTGCGCCATGTCCACCATGAACCCGCCGATGATGAGCCCGGGGGCCATGCTCCCGTGGAACGACTTGATGAGATGAAGGTACTCTTCCAGTGAATAGGTTCCGATTTGCATGGAGTCTCCTTGTTAACGCGGATACGGTTTCAAATCCGGCCTGCTACCTTTAAAAAGCAAGCGACAGCTTCGGCTCCCGAACAGCCTTCGACACCGGGTCACCCGAGCCGGAGGCGCCGGTGATCTCTTCCAGCCAGTCCCGGTCGATCTTGCCGTCCACGACGGGCAGGATAACGTCCGCCATGTACAGGGCTTCCGTGATGTCGTGGGTCACGTACAGGACGGACAGCCTGCGCTCCTCCTTGATTTTTTTCAGCTCGTCCCGGAGTTTCCGGCGCGTGACTACATCGAGGGCGGAGAACGGCTCGTCCAGGAGGAGGAGCCGGGGGCGGGTCGCCATGGCCTGGCAGATGGCGCACCGCTGCCTCTCTCCGCCGGAGACCTGGTTAGGCCTGCGGTCCCGCATCGGGTTCAAGCCGAAGAAACGGAACAGGCCCTCGACTTCATGGCGGTCCTTCGCCGCAAAGGCGGCGTTGCCGAACAGCGACAGGTGCGGGAAGAGCGTGTAATCCTGGAATACGTACCCCAGCCGGCGCTTCCGGGTGGAGAGGCAGATGCCCCTCGCCTGGTCGAAAAACGTCTCGCCGTTGAAGAGGATCGTCCCGTCATCGGGCCGCTCCAGTCCGGCCACCATCCGGATGATCGTGGTCTTGCCCGCTCCCGAGGGCCCGATCAGGGCCAGGGTCGATCCCTCCGGGCAGGAGAAGGCGACGTCGATCTCCAGTTTCCCCAGCCGCCTGGAGAGGCGGACGTGCAGTCCTTTCACGATGCCTCCCTCCGGGTCAGCCGGTTCACGAGCAGCAGGAAGCAGTAGCTCACGGGGATGAAGGCCAGGGAGAGGAGCCAGGCCTTCTCGTACTGGAACGACTCGACGGCCTCGTAGATGGCGATGGAGGCGACCCGGGTCTCTCCGGGAATGCTGCCTCCCACCATGAGGATCACGCCGAAGGCGCCCAGGCTGTGGAGGAAGACCAGGATCGCCGCGGCGGCGATGCCGCTTTTGCTGTTGGGCAGGACGACCCGGAAGAATGTAGCCAGCGGGGAGAGTCCGAGGACGGAGGCGCTCTCCAGAAGCCGCGGATCGAGCTTCTCGAAGGCGGCCTTGATCGGCTGGATGGCGAAGGGCAGGCTATAGGTGGCGCAGGCTGTGACGATCCCCGCAAACGTGAACAGCAGGGATGCCCCGAACAGAGTCTCCCAGGGAGCGCCGACGGGTCCCCGGGGCCCCAGGAGGCAAAGGAGGTAGAACCCGATGACCGTGGGCGGCAGGGCGATGGGCAGGTTGATGAGGGCATCGACAAAGGTCTTCCCCGGCCAGGTGAAGCAGGCCAGGACGTAGGCCAAGGGAGCGGCGATCACGATCAGGACCAGCGTCGTGATGAGGGCCAGCTTCGCCGACAGGTAAAGGGGAAGAAGCTCCATCTACCGGTATCCGTATTTCTTCTTGATGACATCGGCCGCCGGGGACTGGAGGAACTGGAGGAACCGCTCGGCCGCGGCGCGATTCTTCGTGCGGTTCAGAAGACAGGCCCCCTGCAGGATCGGCGGCGCCTCGGCGATGTCGTAGTGACAGCCGTCCTTCTTTGCGGCCCGCACGGAGGAAAGGGCGCAGAAGCCGACGTCCGCCCCGCCTGAGGCCGCGTACTGGAAGGCCTGGGCGATGGTCTGGCCGATGATCCATTTCTTGTCGGGGCTGTTCCAGAGGCCGACTCGGCGAAGGGCCGCTTCTGCCGCCGCTCCGTAAGGCGCCAACACGGGGTTTGCGACGGCGACCTTCTGCACATCCTTTTTCGCCAGGACTTCCCGCCAGTTCGCGGCGCCACAGAATTTTTTCCCCTCGGCCCAGAGGACGACACTGCCCGTGGCGTAAACGAACGGACTGCCGCAGAGACCCTTCTTGAAGAGATCCTGGGGCCGCGTCTCGTCGGCGGAAAGAAAGGCGTCATAAGGGGCACCGTTCGTGATCTGGTGGTACAGGCTCCCGGAGGACGTGAACACGCCTTCCACGGGGATGCCCGTCTCGCGGGTGAAGGCCGCGGAGATATCCTTGAAGGGCTGCTGGAAATTGGCCGCCACGGCCACGCGGAGAGGCTCCGCGGCACAAAGCGGCGACGGTGCGAAAAGGATGCCCGGCAGGGCAAACAGGGCGAACAGGGCAAACAGCAGGCGGGATTTCAGCGGGGCGGATGGAATCATTC
>CAZXMK010000238.1:0-4669 GCA_964641935.1 uncultured Syntrophaceae bacterium | reverse complement strand
CAGGGTGTTCGGGTTCGTCAGCATGAGCCCGGCGACCTCCTCCGTCATGAGCGACCGGAGATGATCCAGGTCCACGCCGCCGTCGCTGTTGGATCGGACCGTTGTCACGGAGTAGCCGCAGAGGGCTCCCGAGGCGGGGTTCGTGCCGTGGGCGGAATCGGGGATCAGGATTCGCGACCGCATTTCTCCCCGTTTCTCGAAGTGCTTCTTGATCATCATGACGCCCGTCAGCTCGCCGTGGGCGCCCGCGGCCGGCTGGAGGGCGAAGTCGGCCATGCCGAAGATTTCGCAGAGCGCCTGTTTCAGTTCAAAGAGGAGCTGCAGGGTACCCTGGGCGAAGGACTCCGGGGCGTATGGATGAAGGCCTGCAAAGCCTGCCAGCCGCGCCGTCTCCTCGTTGAGCTTGGGGTTGTACTTCATGGTGCAGGAGCCCAGGGGGTAGAATCCCAGGTCGACGCCGAAATTGCGCCGGGAGAGGGCCGTGTAATGGCGGATCAGGTCCACTTCCGCCACCTCCGGCAGGTCCAAATCACCCCTCAGCAGGTCCGGGCCGATCCATTCCTCCAGGGGCGATGTCGGGACGTCGCTTACCTGAATGGTCGTTGCCTGCCTGCCGGGCCGGCTCTTCTCGAAGATCAGTTCCATGGCAGTCCTCGGGCTGTCTTATTTTTTGCGGAGGAGATCGTACTCTTCCCGGTTCAGGTATCCATCGCCGTTCCGGTCGGCGTTCCGGAAGGCCTCGGGGGTGACGTCCCGGATCCAGATCTTGATTTCCTCGAAACTGATCTTGCCGTCGCTGTTGACGTCGATCTGCCCGAAGGTGACCAGGGCGTCCATCCGTACGATCCGGTCCGCCGGCAGGGAGTAGTGGGTCTGCACGATCAGCCAGTTCTTGCCTTTCTTCCGGAGGACTGCTGTCAGGCGGCCGCCGATGCTCCGGTCGGCACCCCCGATGACACAGGAGATTCTGAGATCCGCGGCCACCCAGGCGACGGATCCCTGTGCCCCCGAGGACAAGACGGACCAGCCGATCGACTTGATCTTGTCGATGCGGGCGAAGTCCCGGGCGTAGGCCTTGCTCATCGCCTCCCGGCCGATGAACTGCTCGTCGAGGTTCGTGCCGATGGCCGTGACGCTGTCGTCGTGAAGGGCCATGACTCCTTTCAGATCCTTCTTGATGTAGAGGTCGATGAACCGGTCGAACGTGAGCATGGCTTCGTCGGCAGTCCTGGAGGAGGCCGCGAGGGATGCCGGCGGGACGGCCAGGGCGGCCGCCAGGAACAGGAAGGCGGAAAGAAGGGTCAAAGGGAGCCGGAATGTCCGGATGTTCGATGCCGTTTTCATCATGTCCTCCTTGTTCGCTGGTAATGGTTCGGGGCCGGAAGGAGTCCTCCTCCCCGCGTCACGCGGATATGGTGCGGAACCGCTCCAGGGTGGGGCGGTCTTCCGGGATCTCCGGGACGACGACGCCGTGGGGGGATGGCCGTCCTTCCCGGTTCACGTGTACGAAGGTCAGGAAGCCGTCCACGAGCAGCCTCATATCGTTCTGCAGGAACACCTGGATGTAGGCCAGGAGACTGGTCCGCCCGGCCTTCACGATGCGGCTCTCGTAGCGGATGATGGAGCCGCTGGGCACGGGCTTCTTGAACACCAGGCCGTGGACGTTGACGCAGAGGACGTTCGCCGGGGAAGTGATGCCCGCGGCGGCGATGAAGCCCGCCTCCACGAACCACTCGGCGTTCCGGCCCGCGAAGAGGGTGCCGTGATGGTTCAGGTCCTCGCTCTTGACAAGCCGGGTGACCACATGAGTGGGAGGTCTGGAATCGGCCATGATTTTTTCCATTTATGATCAGGAGCTTCGGGCGCCGGCCAGAATCTCCGCCGCTCTTTCCATGTCGCCCCTGGAGAGCATCTCCGTTGCGCAGAAGAGGAGGCAGCCCTCCAGTTCCGGGTATTCGCTTCCCAGCTCGAAGCCGCCGACGACCCCCTCCCTTTCGAGGGCCTCATTGGCGCCCCGGGGGTTCGGGCAGCGGAGCACGAATTCGTTGAACACAGGGCCGCTGAAGACGGGCTTCCAGCCCGGCAACCCGAGGAGGAGATCCTTCAGGAAGAGGGCCTTCCAGACGTTCAACTCGGCCAGCTGTTTCAGGTTCTTCCCCAGGCTGGCGAGATAGACCGAGGCGGCGAGCGCGCAGAGGGCCTCATTGGAGCATATGTTGGAGGTGGCCTTCTCCCGGCGGATGTGCTGTTCCCTTGTCTGGAGGGTCAGGACGAAGGCGCGTTTCCCGTCGCGATCCACCGTGGCCCCGGCGAGGCGCCCCGGAATCTTGCGCAGCAGTTTTTCCGAGGCGGCGAAGATCCCCAGGTAGGGGCCGCCGTAGGCCATGGGATTGCCGAAGCTCTGCCCCTCTCCCGCGACGATGTCCGCTCCCGATGCCCCGGGAGGCTTCAGGAGCCCCAGCGAAAGGGCCTCTGTGAATCCGGCGACAAGGAGCGCGCCGGGGGCGTGAACCGCCGGCTCGAGGGCGGAGAGGTCCTCGATGACCCCGAAGAAATTGGGAGACTGGAGGACGACCGCCGCCGTGCGGTCGTCAACGGCATCCTGCAGTGCTTTCCCGTCGACCCGGCCGTCGGCGCCGAAAGGCACCTCCGCCACGTCGTACCCGTTCGCCCAGGCATAGGTCGAGAGTACCCGGCGGTATTCGGGATGGACGGACCGGGCGGCAACAAGGCGGTTCCGTCCCAGGGTCTTGGCGGCCAGAACCGCCGCTTCCGCGACGGCGGAGGCGCCGTCGTACATGGAGGCATTGGCAACCTGCATTCCCGTCAGGCCGGCGATCATGGTCTGGTATTCGTAGATGGCCTGGAGGATGCCCTGGCTGATTTCCGCCTGGTAGGGGGTGTAGGCGGTGTAAAATTCGGAGCGGCCCGTTACATGGCCCACCACGGCGGGTATGTAATGCCGGTAAGCGCCCGCCCCGCTCAAGACGATGCGGCCCGGCCTGTTCCGGGATGCCATCTCTTCCAGCAGTGAGAACGCTTCCTGCTCCGCCAGGGGCGGAGGCAGGTTCAGGGGGGTCTTCAGCCGGAAGGGTTCCGGGATGTCGGAAAACAGATCCTCCACCGAGGCGACGCCGATGGTTTCCAGCATCCGCCGCCTGTCCCGCTCTGTGTGGGGCACGTATTCCATGGCACCGTCCTGAAAAGGATTTCCACTTTCTTCAGCCGGCGGGCGCGCTTTTCACCAATTCCCACAATCTTGCCCGGCCGGTTTCGGCAGGTTTTGTATGAAGACGCCTTTGCACAGGCTGCTCAAAAGGGGTCGGATGCAAGGCGCCCGAAGTTCCGGGCCGTGAGGCGTACTTTTTCGTACGTCGAACGGCAGGAGACGAGGGCAACGCAGCAGACAGCCCTTTTTCAACAGCCTAGTTGTGAACCGATCCTCTGGGCTGTTCAAAAAGGGTTGAATGCAAGGCTCCCGAAGTCTCGATCCGCGAGTCGTACCCCTCGGTACGTCGAGCGGTGAGAGACGAGGGGAACGCAGCAGGCAGCCCTTTTTCAACAGCCTAGTGTGGTTCCTGCAGGATCATCTCACTATACGCCGCCGCGTCCATCAGCCCGTCCAACTCCGATGGATCATCCATTTTGATCCGGGCGATCCACCCCTCGCCGAAGGCGTCCTGATTGACCAGTTCGGGCATGGTTTCCAGTTCGGAATTGACGGCGATGACCTCGCCGCTTACGGGGGCGTAAATGTCGGAGACGGATTTCACCGATTCCACCACTGCGAAGGCCTCCGCCTGGCGGACCTTTCTTCCCGTCTGCGGCAGCTCCACGAAGACGATGTCCGTCAGCATCTCCTGGGCATAGTCGGTGATGCCCACGGTGACCGTTCCGCCAGGCCCGGCCAGGGCCCATTCGTGTTCCCGGGAGTATCTGCGATCCGTCGGATTCGGTTTGGCCATAGGTGCTCCTTATATAAAGGTGTTGTAGAACTCGTTTTTCTTTTCCTTCCGGTAGAAGGGAAGCGGGACGACGGTCGCCCGGGCCTCGCTCTGCCGGATCCGGATTGTGAGCGGGGTTCCCGGCTCGCGGCAGTCGGGAGGGACGAAGGCCAATCCCACGGCCCGCTGCAGGGTCGGCGCAAAGGTCCCGGAGGTAACATCGCCGATGACCGCTCCGTCCCGGAAGACCTGGTATCCATGGCGGGCGATCCCCCGGTCTTCCATCCGGAATCCCACCAGTTTGCGGCGAATGCCTTCCTGCTTCTGCCTGGCCAGGGCGTCGCGGCCCACGAAGTTCTTCTCGATATTCACCAGCCAGCCGTAGACGACCTCGTAAGGGGTGACGCCCTCGCACATCTCGTTCCCGTAGAGCATCATCCCCGCTTCCAGGCGAAGCGTGTCGCGGGCGCCGAGCCCGGCGGGCCGGATCCCCTGGGCCCGTCCGGCGTCTAAAAGCAGGTCCCAGACGTTTCCCGCCTCTTCCGACGCCAGATAGACCTCGAAGCCGTCCTCGCCGGTATAGCCGCTCCGTGAGATCACGGCCGGGACGGACCCCACGGACGTTTCCAGGAACGTGTAATAGGACAGCGGCTTGAGAAGAACCGGAACGAGTCCCTGAAGAATCCCCTCCGCCCGGGGTCCCTGGATGTCGATCTTGCCGATGG